>CANGYA010000041.1 GCA_947457925.1 Cytophagales bacterium
TGTGTATGCCTTTAGACCTTTCGGCGTATGACGGCATGGACGTATGTGGTACAGGTGGCGACTCCAAAGATACTTTTAATATCTCTACGTTGTCTTCTTTTGTGGTGGCTGGTGCAGGGCAAGCCGTTTGTAAACATGGTAATACGGGAGTTTCGTCTATTTCTGGCTCGTCGAATATCATGGAATACTACGGTTTTCAGTTTACCAATGACACCGACAAACTACGCAAGGCATTGGACAAGGCAAGTATTTGTTTCTTGCACGCACCATTGTTTCACCCTGCTATGAAAAATGTAGCCCCAATTCGCAAGGAATTAGGCGTTAAAACATTTTTCAATATGTTAGGGCCTATGGTGAATCCTGCCAAACCGAACAAGCAACTTACAGGTGTTTTTAGTTTGGAACTCCTACGTCTATACGGCTATTTGTACCAACAAAGCAGCAAACAATTTATGATTTTGCACAGTGTAGATGGCTATGACGAAATTTCTTTGACAGGACACTTTAAGGTGTTCAGTAATGAAGGAGAAAAATTGTACCACCCTACGGATATAGGTATGCGACAGGTCTATCCACAAGAGTTATTCGGTGGGGCAAGTATTGCGGAGGCTGCCCAAATTTTTATGAATGTCTTGGAAAATAAAGCAACGGCTACACAAAAAAACGTAGTGCTTGCCAATGCTGCCTTTGCTTTACATTGTGCCAACCAAACTATTGCTTTGGCTGATTGTTTGGCAAAAGCCCAAGAATCTTTGGAAAGTGGCAAGGCTTTGCAGGCATTTAAGTCTTTATTAGCTGTTTAATTTTACAAAAAACCTATAAGGTTGGGCAAACCTTATAGGTTTTCATTTTTTAGTTTTATTTTATTTGAATACACATCATTTTTTGTATTACTATTCATTTTTTATTTATCAATTACACATGAATTTAGAAAAACTACAGTGCCAGAACTGTCATAGGTTGATTGAGGCTAATTATTGTTCGCAGTGTGGACAAAAATCCTCGCAACCACGCCTCACCATCAAAGTCCTTGCAGATATAGCTTTGCAGAGTGTTGCAGATTTAGACAGAGGCTTTTTGCATACTTGCAGAGAACTGTTAATACGTCCACATATATTAATACAAAACTATTTGGCAGGAAGAAGAATTATTTATACCAATCCCATTAAGTTTTTGCTGATATGGTTGGGGGTCAATGCCTTATTGAGCTTTTCGGTCTTGAACCTTGACGAGGTAATGAAGGGATTTTTGCAAAAACAAATAAGTGGAAATATACAACTGCCTAAAACCCTGAAAAACCCTGCTGTATTGGAAACTTACACACAAAATAGTATTGATGCTACTTTGTTTTTCATGCACAATCAACAGTTGATTTATGTGATTCTATTGCCTTTGAGTGCCTTGTTTTTGTACTTGTTTTTTAGAAAACAACAATATTATTTTACAGAACACCTTACAGTTGTAACCTATAGTTACGGTTTGTATCATATTGTCGCCTTGCCTTTGCTGTTTATCTATGTAACTTTCCCCGAACAGCTACAGATGATGAGTTTAGTAGCTTCTTTCTTGATGTGTATATTTTTGGCATATATTTCTGCAAAAGTCTATGCCCTTCAAGCACCTTTTTGGAAGTGTTTTGCTAAAGCATTTGTGGCACAATCACTTTGCTACATAGTCTATTTCATTACTGTTGGTGTTGGTGTCAATGCCTATGCCATTTATACAGTGATGAAATTGAAGTAAGATTTGATTTATGCTATTCACAACTAATTTCCAGTCCATCATAAGCTATTTGCACATTGGCAGGCAGCTCCTTACTTACGTCTGCGTGCCTGCCCATTTTATGGCTAAGATGCGTCAAAAAAGCCTGTTCGGGCTGCAATTTTTCAATAATTTCTAAGGCTTGTGCTAAGGTGAAATGTGAAATGTGCGGCGTTTTTTGCAAGGCATTTAATACCAAATACCTTGTTCCCTTTATTTTATGTAATTCTTCTTCGCTGATAAAGTTGGCATCTGTGATATAAGTAAAATCTTGTATCCGAAAACCCAATACAGGCAATTTATGGTGTAAAACTTCTATGGGTGTAACGTCTATATTTTCTATACTAAACGGTTCATTTTCAATGTATTTAAGTTCAATAGAAGGTATCCCGGGATATTTATGTTCTGCAAAAATATAGGCAAATTCTTGTTTGATTTGTTCCAAAACAGGTTTTGTTCCATAAATCGGCATATCGGCTTGTTGATGAAAGTTGAAAGCCCGTACATCATCTAAACCTGCCGTATGGTCTTTGTGTTGGTGTGTAAACAGGATAGCATCTACTCGCCGAATATTAGCCCGCAACATTTGTTGGCGAAAATCTGGCGTGGTGTCTATCACAATACTGCGTCCTTCTACGGCTATATGCACTGAAGAACGTAGCCTTTTATCCCTAAAATCCGCAGAAATACACACCGAACAACCGCAGCCTATCATCGGAACACCCGTAGAAGTACCTGTACCTAAAAACGTAACTTTCATCATACAAGAATCAAAATCTGAAAATTTTTATTAGAGATTATTAAGGTTTTCTAACATAGACTTTAGTCGGGGACGCATAGTCTTTGAGCTAATTAATTGATTAGCAATGTATTAAACGCACAGACTAAAGTCTATGCTACAGACTTGTATAACCTCTATTATTTCTTCACCGTTTCATAAAACTCATGTACTATCACCTCTACTCCTTGTAAATCTCCTAAATAATTTATTATCAAAGGTTTTACTACTTGCCACTCCAAACCACCATTCCCACAACCCAAAGGTGGTAAGGCTATACTTTTAATATCATACTCAGTAATTACTTTTCTTAATTCTTGCAAACCTGTTTCTATGTACTCTATTTTGGATTTGTATTTCCAATCTGTTTTTGTTGGAAAATTGACAATAATTTTTTCTCCTAATAAATTTGTATCTCTTACGACCAGCAGTTTGCCTACCGTTAAATCTCCATTTTTACAAGCCTGTTGATAAATTTTAAAATTATGGCGAAAAGCCTCTTTAAACTGCAAAGCAATGCCTTTGCCCATTACTCCCACTGTATTCACAGTGTTTACAAGAGCCTCTGCATGACTTTCCAATAAATTGCCTTGTACGAATTGCATAGAGATTGAACAAAAAATTTCCTACCTTTGCCCCAAATTTATAGCTATTTTCTTGTTGTTACAACACAGGCTAAAGCCTATGTTACAAATATTTTCTACTATTATCAATTTTACCCATTCACTATGTTAAGTGTATCTAATCTTTCGTTGCGGTACGGCAAAAGAATATTGTTTGAAGACGTTAATATAAAGTTTACAGAAGGCAACTGTTACGGCATTATCGGGGCAAACGGTGCAGGAAAATCTACTTTCCTCAAAATCTTGTCTGGCGAAATAGACTCTACGACAGGGCAAATCACCTTGCCAAACACCATGCGTATGTCGGTCTTGAAACAAAACCACTTTGAATACGACCAATTTCCTGCCTTGCAAACGGTAATCATGGGGCATAAAAAACTCTGGTCTATCATGCAAGAAAAAGATGCCATTTATGCCAAACCAGATTTTTCTGATGCAGACGGGGTACGTGCCTCTGAATTGGAAAACGAATTTGCAGAACTCAACGGTTGGGAAGCAGAAAACGAAGCTGCCTCTTTATTAAGTAACTTGGGCTTGACCGAAGACAAACATTACGTGTTAATGGCAGAGCTAAGTGGTAAAGACAAAGTGAAGGTTTTGTTAGCACAAGCACTGTTCGGTAATCCAGATTTGTTGTTGTTAGACGAGCCTACCAACGACTTGGACGTAGAAACGGTAATGTGGTTAGAGGACTTTTTGGCAGACTATAAAAATACAGTCTTGGTGGTTTCTCACGATAGGCACTTTTTAGATGCTGTTTGTACTCACGTAGTCGACATTGATTTTGGCAAAATACAATTATATACAGGTAACTATTCGTTTTGGTACGAATCCAGCCAATTAGCTGCCCGCCAACGTTCAGACCAAAACAAAAAAGTAGAAGAAAAACGCAAGGAATTGCAAGAGTTTATCATGCGTTTCAGTGCCAACGTAGCGAAGTCTAAACAAGCTACGAGCCGTAAGAAATTGTTAGAGAAGTTGAATGTAGAGGAAATTCGCCCTTCTAACCGCAAGTACCCCGGAATTTTGTTTGCCCAAGAAAGAGAAGCTGGTGACCAAATTTTGACCGTACAAGGGTTGAGCAAATCTTTTGAAGGTCGTCCCTTGTTCAAAGACGTAGAATTTTCATTGAATAAAGGCGACAAAGTGGCTATTTTGTCCAAAGAAAGTATTGCGGTGCATACCTTTTTCAAAATTTTGATGGAAGAAGAACAAGCTGATAAAGGGGAGTTCAAGTGGGGTGTAACGATTAAGAAAGGTTATTTGCCAAACGACAACACCGAATATTTCAACGTAGATTTGAACTTAGTAGATTGGTTGCGTCAATATTCAGAACAAAAAGATGAAACGTATATTCGTGGATTTTTGGGTAGAATGTTGTTTTCTGGCGAAGAAAGTTTGAAAAAAGCAGGGGTATTGTCGGGTGGCGAAAAGATGCGTTGTATGATTTCTCGGTTGATGTTGGGTAGTGGCAATGTCTTGTTATTAGATGAACCAACCAACCACTTAGATTTGGAATCTATTACTGCCTTTAACAACTCTTTGAAAGATTATAAAGGTACTGTGTTGTTTTCTTGCCATGACCACGAATTTGTGCAAACGGTAGCTAATCGTATCATAGAAATTACGCCGAAAGGTGTCATAGACAAATTGATGAGCTATGACGAGTATATTCAAAGCCCAGAGGTGAAAGAATTGCGGAAGAAAATGTATGTATAGTAGCTTTGCTATAATAAAAAAAGCCCTATTAGAGTTTCAAACTTTTATAGGGCTTTTTAGGCATATTTTAACTTTATATTTTCACTCCCACCACCAAAATATCATCTATTTGTTTCTGTTTGCCCAACCACATCCATTCTTCTATGGTATTGTCTAACAATGATTTTTGCATTTCCATAGGTAGCTGGTGGTTGTCAAATAATAGATTACAAAGTTTATTTGCCATGAACTTTTTATTGTGAATACCGCCAAATTGGTCGGGATAACCGTCTGAAAACGTATAAAATGTGGTAGGCTTGCTAATGTCTATTGTGTGTTTTACAAAAGCCTCGCTGTCTTCGTGTTGTAACTCTCCGCCAATAGGAGATTTCTCTCCTTTTATTATCGTCATTTTCGGTTGTCCGTTGTCATCTTCTTGTATATAGACCAACGGGTGTTTGGCTGCTGCATACTCCAGCTTATTGTTGGCTTTGTCTATCACACACAGAGAAATGACCATGCCATCTTTGTTTTCTGTTTCTTTTTGGCTCAAAGAAAAATTAACGCCATGTTGTAGTTCTTTCAACACCTTGTCCACGTCTGTAATGCCCTGTAGATTTACGATTTCATTCAACAAGTTCATCCCAATCATACTCATCATAGCTCCCGGTACGCCATGCCCCGTACAATCTACTACGGCTATCATTTGTTTTACAGATTCTTGTATTTCTTCTTCGGGCATTCCCAAAGCTACCCTGCGGGCATTGTACGACCTAAAAACTTCTGATTTAATGGTACTTATCCAATAGAAATCACCAGAAACAATGTCTTTGGGTTTGAACAGAATAAAAGAATTGGGTATTGCAGTAACTACTTCGGTTTCGCTGGGCAGCATAGCCTTTTGAATACGGCGAGCATAGTTGATACTTGACGTAATGTCATAGTTCTTTTTCTCTATTTCTTGTTTTTGGTACTGTACCGTATCCAAAGTTACATTGAGTTCTTCGTTAATCTGTTTGAGTTCTTCGTTCATTTCTCGCAACTCTTGGGTGCGTTGGCGAACTTTCCCTTCCAACGTTTCATTGGCTTCTTTCTGAATTTTCTCATTTTCTATCTTTATCAATTTGTACCTGTCACTAAGGGCAAATGACAACAACAAAACTTCTAACACAGAACCAAACTCTACGCCATGACTTGTAAATAAATTAGTAGGTACAATCCCAGCCCTCGACAATACAATTAATAAAGTACCCACCAAGAATAAAAACCACGCTAAAATGAAAAATTTGGCAGAAATATTTTTCCTAAAATAAGAAACAATACTACAACCCAAAATAATAATTACGTTGAGGGCTACTGTAACCGAAGCTATTTTTACAGAAATTCTGTAAGGAGCTAACCACGCCAAAGCAACAGACATTATGCCCATAGCTATACTCAAATATAAAATGCGTGAAATTCTTGGGATATACCGTTGAACATCTATAAATTTTCGAGTAAAAATAGCAGAAAAGAACACCCATAAACCCATAAACATTGGGGCAAAAACTTGGTTAAGGGCAGGGTACGCATACCAAAAATGTCTGAATCCATAGCCACTAACCGTCATAAAAAACATAGTAGAACTAAAGATAGACAAGACATAAAAAATATAATTGACATCTCTTAACGAGAAATAGACAAACAAATTATACAATATCATGGTCAGCATGATACCATAATACAAACCATAACCAATTTCTGCCTCACCATCATCTTGGAAAAACGCATTGGTGCGTTGCACAGACATTGGTAGCTGTAATGAACTCTCCGTTTGGACTTTAATATAATAAGTCATCACACTGTCTTTGGGCAAATCTAAATGCACCAGAAAATCGTGATGATTGACTTCTCTATCTTTGAATGGAAACTTATCGCCAAAGACTTTTTTAGTCCAACCTCCTTGTTTGTTCTTGGTGTAGAACTCAAAATAATCTATTTGAGGATACGACAAAATAAAATACCAATCTGGAAACTCCGAAGTATTTTTGAGCTGAAACTTAAACCAATAGGCAGAGGTAGAAAAGCCTAAATTGATGCTTTCTTGCTTTGACAGTGCAAACTTATTTTGGTAGTCTGTTGTCAAAATATCTTGGAAAAGTACAGTAGTAGTTTTGTCTTCCAGCAAATACATAGACTGACCCAAAGAATAACTTTCGGGTGTATCTTTTAATTGAATTACGATATGTGTAGGCTGTTGGGCATAGCTTTGCCAAAACAACATATTGAAGAACAACAGTAGAGAAGTATATTTCCAAGCCATAAATGCAACTGCGAAACCCAAATACTAAAAACTAAGTCTTAAAGAAGTGTGTAATGTGATTAAGAAAGCAAATTAAACTAAAATAAGCAAAGTTTTTACATTGTTTTTGTATTTCTAAAAAATAATTTCTTACGTAAGTAATATTCTACAAAAAGAGTGATTTGTAAATAGAGGCTTCAATAAATTAATTTTCTTATCAATAGTTATTTTAAATACGAAAATTTAATAAGGACTTCAACAAATAATTTGAAAAGTTTACGAACTTTGCCCACCTATTTCCAAGAGTCTAACTTACTTACATTATTACAATGACTAAAATTATCTCTTTTGCTACCCAAAAAGGTGGAGCAGGCAAAACCACTTTGTTAATGCTTACGGCAGCAGCCATTCACCGCCGTACAGACAAAAAAGTATTGGTCATAGACTCCGACCCTCAACAGTCTGTAAAAACAATTTACAAGAAGGAGCAAGAAAGTGGTTTGAATTGTTATGATGTATTTGCATTTAATTGGTCGCAAGCCAACCCCGAAATTAATTTAGAAAAAACTCTCACATTAGCCAAACGAAAATATGATGTTATTTTAATGGACGTACCGGGCAACCTCAAAAGTACGGAACTATACCATAGTTTGGTGTTTTCAGACATTGTGATTGTGCCTGTGGTAGCAAGCATTTTAGATATTAATGCCACCATTACGTTTTTAGACTATTTGGAGGAAATCAAACAGACGCACAACAAAAAATGGGAAATTTATGGGGTCATTAACAAAAAAGATAAAACAGTAGAACACGCATTGCTCAAAAAATTAGCAGAAAAAGCTGGTTTACACCTCTTTTATTCTTCCATTTCCCATTTGGTACGTTACCGCCGTATGGTTTCTACGTCTATAGACATTGTGGACAGCAAACAAATAGATGACGAGTTCAATCAATATTTTGATGAATTTCGAAAAAATTGTTTTATATAAACCTGAAAAGTAGTTTGTAAGTAAAAAAGGGGCATTTTGTCTATGTAGGTTTTTTGTCAAAAATTTGTAAGCACGCAAAAAGATTATTACCTTTTGGCAAAAATACACCTTTACAACTATGATACACACAGTTGCCCCTGGGGATACTCTCTTTAGCATTTCCCGAAGATATAATATTAGCCCAGAACAAATTATTAATTGGAATAGCTTAAGTGCCTCTGGTACTTTGAGTATTGGGCAGAGTTTAAGAGTGGCTAATACGGTTGCTGCTGCCAATAGATACACCGTAAAACCGGGAGATACTCTGTTTAGTATAGCCTCACAGTTTAAAGTAAGTCCGCAGGCTATCCAAACCGCCAATAATTTATCTACTGCCAACCTCGCTGTTGGGCAGGTTCTCAATATCCCTGCGGCGGGTAGCACTACACCCACACCACCACCTTCTACGGTAAGTGTATCGGGGAGTTTGAGCAATATCCGCCAAATTATTAAAGTAAATCAACGAAATTTCTCTTTCCCTCACCCCATGACAGGGGCAATGGTCAATACACCTAACTTTTTTGAAAGAGCAGCAGCTACTAAACCGTCTGTGGTAGGCATAGGTTATGCAGGTGGCAACAGCCCTGTCAATCTGGACATAGCAGCCTATATGCGTGCAGGCTTATCGTCTTCACAAGCCCAAATGTTGAAAGAAGTATCTAAACACGAAGGTTGTTTTGATGCTATCAATACTTACGACAAAGCTATTTTCTCTTTCGGTTTTATTCAATTTGCGGGCAATGTATCGGGCAGTCGTTTGCCTATTCTCTTGAACCGTATCAAGACCGAAGAGCCTAATTTGTTTAATGAATTGTTCAAAAAATTTGGTATAGACATCAACGGCAATATTATTTCTGTGATAGACAGTAAAAACGTAACTCGCACAGACGTAGCAGCTTACGAAGCTCTACAAGCTGATAGACAACTTGCTGGTATTTGGGCAAGAGCAGGGTATCATACTCGTGTAGCCGAAATTCAGATAGAAGCAGCTAACGAATTTTACGTACAACCTGCCTTAACGAAAATCAAGATAGATTTGGCAGTAGGAGGCACTATCAGTCGTGGTGTACCTATTACAGACATCATTCGTTCACAAGCAGGACAAGCAGCCTTGATAGACATTACGGTCAATCAATGGATTGTAAGCACAGGTACGTACTTCAAATATGCCATTGAAAATGTATCTAAACGCAACGGATTGAACTCTTTACAAGCCGTACAGAACATAGACGAAAGACAAGTGTTACAAGAAGTAGTGCAGTTGGCTACGCAATATGCAGCCTCGCCATCTTCTTCTATTCCAGCTTTCCAACGCCCCGATGCGTGCCAAAGAGTCGTAAAAAGAGTAGGTGGTTTGTTTAGCTCCTCTTTGTCTTTTGCTAAATAAAATTGTGGTAGTTGTAAAAAAGTGTTGATAGTACCTCAGACTTTCCAAGTTTAAAAGACTTGGAAAGTGTTCTTTAGCTCTGTTTATCAACACTTTTCAGCTAACCACCATTTTAATTATAGACTTCTTGTAAAATTGGTAGTTCTACAAAAAACGTAGTGCCTTTGCCTACTGTACTTGCGAGCCAAACTCTGCCATAATGTTTTTCTATGGCTTTGCTCACAATGTCTAAACCCAAACCACTGCCTTCGCCTGCTTTTTTGGTCGTAAAAAACGGCTCAAATACCTTGTCTTTTATCTCGTCAGGTATGCCTACACCGTTGTCCTGAATACTCACGACTATTTTATTGTCGTTGTTCATGTTGGTGTTAATTGTAAGCACTCCCTTGTAATTCATGGCTTGCAAGGCATTAAGAATAATATTATTGAATACTTGTAAAATATCACCTGCAAAACAATAAGTAGGCAGCAAATCATAGTAATTTCTGATAATTTCTACATGATTTTTGATTTGGTGTTCATGCAATAACAATACAGTATCCAATATTTCATTGATTCCCACCTTAGTCATATTTTCCTCACCTGTTTGGGTCGCAAAATTTTTGAGAGTATAGACAATTCTATTGGTTTTCGATACGGCTCTATCTATGTTCGTTGCACTTCTGTTAATTTCAGATAATCGGAATGCCAAATCCAACATTTTTTTATCTTGAATAATAGGTAAATAGTCTTTGTAATTTCCTTGCAAACCCATAGCTACCAAAACTTCTGCTGCATCTTTTGCATCTGTTATTCCTAAATTGTCTAACTCTTTACTCAATTCCTTTTTGGCTGCACGTTCTTCTTTGGCAGACAAATCATTAGTTTGTTCCAAAGCCTTTTTCATCAATAACTGAAAAAGTTGTTGTTGTTCAGGTGTGGCATGGCGGAGTTCTTCGTGCATAGTAGGCAAATTTTCTTTGGAAATATTGCTTACTGCATTTGCCGAAGACTGAATAGCCCCTAAAGGCGTATTGAGTTCGTGGGCAATATTTGCTGATAACTGCCCCAAACTTGCCATTTTTTCAGACTGCACGAGTTGGGTTTGCGTAGTAGTCAAGTTGTGTAAAGTAACCTCTAATTTATGATTTTTTTCTGCCAATTCTTCATAACTTTTACTCAATTTGGCTAACTGCAAACGCAATTCTAATTGGCTAATGACTTGTTTAGCAAGGACTTTTAATGCAAATCGTTGTTCATTAGTCAATTCTTTGGGTTTGTTGTCTATCACACACAAAGTACCCAAATTATAGCCGTCTGGGGTAGTCAGTGGCACTCCAGCGTAGAAAATTACGTGAGGCTCACCCGTTACCAAAGGATTATCAAAAAATCTTTCGTCTGTTCGGGAGTCTTTTATCTCAAATACATCTGCTTGCAAAATAGCATGAGCACAAAAAGCCAAATCTCTATGCGTTTCTGGGGCTGCTAAACCTACTTTAGCCTTGAACCACTGCCGTTCTTTGTCCACAATAGACACCAAAGAAATAGGTGTGCCACAAATCTGTGAGGCTAACTGCACAATCTCGTCATAGTCGGCTTCGGAAGGCGTATCTAATACATTGTACCCAAAGAGTTTATGTAATCTTTCTGTTTCGTTGGTAGGTAAAGTAGCTGGTTTCATAATTTTTATAGAGTGATATGTTAAAAATAAGGTAAAGCTGTTTAGATAGTTATTTGTTTAAATACGTATATATAGCTATATGTTGTGTAAATAATACTATTTTTTGGACTTCTCCAATAGTTATTCAAACTAAATTCTTTACATAAAAAAACACCATTATAGTTGATTGATTGCTATAATGGTGTTTTTGATTAGTGATGTGAACCACCCGAATTGTGTGAGCTTGTTTTTTGGCAACAGTCAGGCAATTTATCGTGTGCTTTTTTGTCTGCGGGCATATCATCTGCATCATATCCCGTAGTATTTACTTTGGTTTTAATAGCAGCTACTTCTACTTTTTCTGTTTGATAGGTAACTGTTAATACCTTAGATTTTACGTCCAAAGAGGCTTTTTTCACGCCTTTCATCGTACCAATAGCTTTTTCTATTCTCTTTTGGCACATTTCGCACTGTGCAGATGTTTTAATTTGCACAGTCGTTGTTTTGGGAGCATCTTGCCCGAAAGAAGTTAATGACCAAAAAGCCATTAAAAAGATTAAAATATAACGCATATACTTAAAAAGGTTTATTTTGCAACAAGAAAACTGTATGAAAAGTTTGTGCCAACTCATAAATTACAGTGATTTTATTTAGCCAATCTATACTATGAATCTTTTATACTTGTCTTACAGTTACCTCAAACAAAATTTGCTGCAAACTTTTGTCAATAGCCTACTAATTGCTTTGGGCGTAGGCATGATATTGCTTTTACTTATCACAAATCAACAAGTTACTGATAAATTTACGAAAGATTTACAAGGCGTAAATATGGTCATAGGGGCAAAAGGCAGCCCTCTACAAATTATTTTGAGTGCGGTGTACCACATAGACTTCCCCACAGGCAATATCCAACTCAAAGATGTGCGGACTTTCCAAAAACACCCTTTGATTGCCCAAACAATTCCTATGGGTTTAGGTGATAGTTTTCAGGGTTTCAGGATTGTAGGCACAACGACAGACTACCCCGCCCTTTACAACGCAAAATTAGC
The DNA here is from genome assembly GCA_947457925.1 of Cytophagales bacterium. Classification (GTDB taxonomy): domain Bacteria; phylum Bacteroidota; class Bacteroidia; order Cytophagales; family Thermoflexibacteraceae; genus JAAFKA01. Next base: position 12,245 of record CANGYA010000041.1, read on the forward strand.
ACAAGGCAAATGGTGGGCAAGTAGTATGGAAGTAAGCATAGGGGCAGAAGTAGCCCAACGCCTCCAGCTCAAAATAGGCGATGAATTTGCAGGTTCGCATGGGCTTGCCTTAGACGGTGAAGCACACGAACACCATTACAAAGTCGTAGGAATTTTGGAACAAACCAATACAGTCATAGACAGGTTGATTTTAACAGCGATGGAAAGTATTTGGGAAGTGCATGAAGAACACGCACCCGAAGAAGAAAAAGCCTCTACGCAAAACGTACATGAAGAACATGACACACACGAAGCACACACCACAGAGGCAAATGAAGATAGACAAATAACTGCCTTGTTGCTCAAATTCAAGTCGCCAATGGCTGCTGTTATGTTGCCTCGTCAAATCAATGCTACCGCCAACCTACAAGCTGCCTCGCCTGCCATAGAAATGGCTCGACTGTTCAATTTAATAGGCGTTGGCACAGAATTACTGAATGGTTTGGCGTATTTACTCATTTTCATTGCTTTGCTAAGTATGTTTGTCGTTTTTTACAAAGCATTGCAAGAAAGGCAATACGATTTGGCATTGCTCCGCACTTTGGGGGCTTCTCCTACCAAAATTTTATTGATGATAGTAACTGAAGGGCTTTTATTAGCAACTGTAGGCTGTTTGTTGGCTTGCTTATTTACACATACTACTTTGTATATCGTAACTACTTATTTTCTAAAAATTACGTGGTTACAGGTTTGGCAAATTACAGATACAGAAATATGGGTGTTATTGCTAACTATTTTTTTGGGTGGTTTGGTGGCATTGTTGCCAGCTTTACAAGTTTATCGACTGCAAATGACAGAGGTTTTGAAAAAGAGAATTTAGAATATAAAGAAACACTATTTCAAAAACTGATTGATAAAGATGACATCTTTCAAAAAGATGTCATCTTTATCAACTCTATTATTTATTAATTTCGCCTTTCGCCTGCCAATACAAAAACAGATTCAGTTGCGACACCACCGTATTCATGTAGGGCATTGCCTCCTCAATCGGACATACAAACGTGTGAATAACCTCACGTTCGTTGGCTGCTCCTCGTCGTTGGTTTTTCAGTTTTTCTATGTCAGCCTTAGGCAATGTCAATTCACAGTAAAACAAATAACCACCTTCATCTAACAGCCCAGCCGAAGTATAAAGAATTTCTTGGTTGAGTTGGACTAATTGCGAAGGTTGTATGGTAACACCTGTTTCTTCTTGCACCTCTTTGACGGCTACCTTCACCAAATCCGTTTCGTTATCACACATTCCCGCAGGGTGTTCGAAAGAAATAGCTCCATTAGCTACCCTGTATTGCTTGACCAATAACAAATATTTTTTTCCTGTTTCTTTTTCTATCAAACAAGTAAGCACAGACACAAAATCTCCACGCAATAAGACTATAGGCAACAACGCCTCCCCATGCTTATCGTATGCCTCTATTTTCAACTTTGCAAACAAAATTTCTCCGTTTCGTTTGCGTGTCAAAGACAAAACCTCCACAGTTTTTAGTGTAATACCATTGGCTTTAATCGTATCGTACCAACGGCGATATTTTAGACTTTCTTCTAACTTTTCCATACAAAACGGTTGCTTAGTAAAATAATTTATCATTCTTGCACCAAAAGCTACACTTTTGGCACGTTTTTAACAATTTACCCCTTAGTAAGTAACTCTTATTCCATTATCTTAGAGCCAACAATACTACTTTTTCACACAAATCTATTTATCAATAATTGTACTTTATTTATCGTATTTTCAAACTTTCTAATCAAAATTTTCTATGAACACAAATTTTTTTTATGTATTGTTGTTACTATGGGGCTTTACAAGTCAAAATGTAGTCTTGGCACAACAAGATGACGAAGCCAAACCAGAACCTACTTCTACAGCCAATGTAACCATAGCCGTTCTTAACAGCGACAAGCCCTATCACGTTGCTTTTGTGCGTTATTATGACAAAAATGGTGATATTTTGCTCAATACCAGCGAGGAATTTAAGATAGACATTGCCAAAAGCCCACGTTTCAAGACGGGAAGCACCAAAAGAGCTATTCCTGTGTATCCAAAAGCCGACTATTTCGAGATTACTGTTACGAACTGTACGAATATGCACGAAAACCGTTTCTATGTCAATGAGTTAAAAGCTAATAATGACCAAGCTACGTTTATCTTTAGAGGCATTGTAGAAGATTTAGTAACGATTGAATTTGCAGGTATCCAAGACAATAAACCTTGTACTTTTCAGATAAAAGGGGCAAATACGAATATAATTTTTTATGCAGATTATAGTAATGTAAAAAAAGTATTGCCCGAAGAAGCCCGCAACAAAGATATTAGTGTAGAAGTATCTGAAACTTCTTTGTATAAATATAAAATAGACAAAGTAGAAAAAGATAAGAAAGGGAAAATAGTGAAGGTGAATGTGTCTTTGGTGGCAGAGGAAAAATAGTGGCATTAGGTAAAGTAATATTTATACGTTGGCAATGGTCGCAGACCTTGACAATCGTATAAATATTACTTTTTTTGTTGATATTTAATTCGTTTTTTTACCCCAATAAATAGCCCCACCCACATTATCTCTGTTTGCTCCCGTTACAGACTGCCAACAATTTGCCTCTTGTTGCCACCGCAACACCCCCAAAAACGCAAAAATCAAGGCTTCTTTAAACGCCACCGTTGCCTTGTCTGGTACAATGACTTGTAGTGCAGGCAAGTTTTTTTGCAAACAAGCCACTAAATAACTGTTCCACGCACCACCACCTGTGAGCAAAATTTTGCTGTTGGGCGGTGTAATTTGTCTTACTGTTTCGGCTATGAGTTCGGCAGTGTGTTGTGTAGCCAAACACAAAAGTTGTTGGGCTTGTGTGATTGTCAAATTTTCAAGCTGTTTTGCTTCAATTTCGGCTAATAAAGCAGGGATAAATACGCCCCAAATCCATTCTTTACCCAAAGACTTAGGGAAATTTTGTTGGTAAAAAGGCAATGCGTGTAAATTTTTGAGGGCTACGTCTAATTTTTCTTTGTGCCAAAGGTTTTCGCCCAAAGCTGCTTGGTCGCCATTTTTGTCAAAATCTAAGCCAATACGTTGAGCCAATTCATTAAAAATCATATTGGCAGGGCAAATATCTCCTGCTATACGTTTTTCTTGATAAGCCACCGAAAAATTAGCAATACCACCAATATTGATACAAACTCCGTATTCATGGAACAGTTTTGCATCTCCAATCGGCACTAAGGGGGCCCCTTGTCCGCCTAAAGCCACGTCCAAAGTGCGAAAATCACAGACTACAGGCAGTTGTGTAAGGGCTGCTATGTCTGCTCCGTTGCCTATTTGTGCCGTAATGCCTTGAGTAGGTTGGTGAAAGACCGTATGCCCATGTGAGGCTATAAAATCTACTGTTAAATGATTTTCCTGAATAAATTTTTGACATTCCTGCCCAAAAAACTCACCCAAACCATGATGCCACCGCACATATTCCCATGCAGACCACTGCAAAGCACTGTTCAAAGCCTGACGCATGGCGGTAGTGTACTCTACGGTTTTCGCTGCTAATAAATTGTAGTGCCAATATCCGTTTATTTGCCAAAAATGACAATAAGCAAGGTCTAAACCGTCCAGAGATGTGCCAGACATTAGCCCTATGACTTTGTAAATAGTAGGTGTTTGCGTTTGCATGACTATTTTCTGCGGTGTACCGCCTCCAAAATCTCAAAAGCCATAGAGAGTTGGTTATACAACTTTTCGTACTTTTTAGGATTTTTTACGGTGAGCCAATGGTTAAAGTTTGCCGATTTTTGGTACAAATCAAAAGCTAAAAACAGTTTTTCATCTCTACAAATGATATACAGTTCGTCATTGTAGTTGTCGACATAGCTCATTATCAACGCCACAAACTCGTCTTCTATTAACTTTTGAGCCTCAATAGGGTTGTCTGTATAAATTGCAAAGGTTTTGCTAAATCTGCGGTACGGCGTGCTAATGTATTCGCCAAGATGCCGAGAATTTGCTTGAATTTTTTTACCTAATAAACCTAATCTTTTTTGTAAATCATCTGGGGTAATGGTCATAAATCCTTCAAAAGAACCGCCACCTTCGGCAGCCACAAACAAACCCTCAAAAATTTGCTCCCATTTACCGCCTTCTTCTAAGTTGCCCACTTGCAGCAAAGAAGCCTCCACATTGTATTTGCCTACTCGTCCTTCGGTCAAATATGCCCCTGTGTAGTGCTGTGGCGTTTCTCTCAACATTTGACTTTCTTTAAAAGTATTGTAAGGAATAAAGCCTGTTTCATCACAATCTCCATGCAACTGTTCTTTCAAAACTTCTTTGAGAACAATGTTGCGGAAACTTTCTTCTATGTCCGCAAACTTGTCGAAATACTTTTTAAACCCAAAATACCCCCCCGTTGGCACTGCAAACAACGTAAGAAAGAGAGTTACAGAGGGCAGTATGTCCGAAGCAATCAAGATACCGTGTATCAAAATAACCAACGCCGACAAAGAGGCTATACCCAAACGGTTTTTGAGTACCTTTATTCTCTCCTCGTCTATTTCCGCCAAATGAGGCAACAAATTATTTTCGTAAAATGATTGATAGTCCGACATAGTTCGCAACGGATTAGTAGGCAATGCTTTAATACCAACAAAGTTAAAATTTTAAGGATTGAATTATAGAACTTCACGATTTTTTTCCGCTAAAAAAATTTGCAAAAACAAAAATACTTCTTACCTTTGCAACGCAAAATAAGATTTGCAGGATCCATAGCTCAGTCGGTTAGAGCATCTGACTCATAATCAGGGGGTGCAAGGTTCGATCCCTTGTGGATCCACAAAAGCCAAAGCTGAAAAGTTTTGGCTTTTTTCATGGTACCACATTTCCTACCTTACAAATAATACCAATTATAAGTAGTATTTAGTTCAGTGTGTAAAGATGTCATCTTTTGTAAAAACAGTAAAATTGCAGGTTTCTACACTCGTAAAAAGATGACATCTTTGGACAGTATCTAATCTATAATTGGCATAATAGCAATCCTATTACCCAAAATCATAACACCTTCTACGAATAGCCTACTTGTTGTGCTGATTTTCCTTGATTCTAAAGATATACAAGAAAAAAACAGCCTAAAAATTTGAAAACTAAAAAAAGTTTCAAAAATTTATAGAAAATGAAAACCTTACCTTAATCAATACGAGTTTATCAACACTATCGAGTAAATATGATAACAAAACCACGCCTTTCTTTTTGGCAAATTTGGAACATGAGTTTTGGCTTTTTGGGGATTCAGTTCGGATTTGCCCTACAAAACGCCAACGTCAGCAGGATTTTTCAGACTATGGGAGCTGACGTAGAAAATCTGGCTATCTACTGGTTAGCTGCACCCACCACAGGTTTAATTATACAACCTATTATTGGTTATATGAGTGACAGAACTTGGAGCAGGATTGGACGCAGAAGACCCTACTTTTTGGTAGGTGCTATTTTGGCTTCTTTGGCATTGCTTATCATGCCCAACTCTCCGCACTTGTGGGTGGCGGTGGGTATGTTGTGGATTTTAGATGCGTCTATCAATATCTCTATGGAGCCTTTCAGGGCATTAGTAGCCGATATGCTGCCAGACGAACAAAGAACTTTGGGTTTTGCTGTCCAAAGTTTTTTCATTGGTACAGGGGCTGTCATTGCGTCTTTGTTGCCCTATATTTTGAGTGGTTACTTCAGTATTTCTAACGAAGGCACTGCCGAAAAACCAATTCCCGAAAGTGTAGAATTGTCGTTTTATTTGGGGGCTTTTGCCTACATCACTGCCGTAGTTTGGACAGTCATTAAGACCAGAGAGTACCCTCCAGAGGATTTTAAGCAATTTTACCCTGCGGATAGCGAAGAACATTCGGGTTTTATGGCAGGTGTCAGAGAGTTTTTACAAGACTTTGCTAATATTCCTTCTACCATGATACGGTTGGCTTTTGTACAGTTTTTTTCGTGGTTAGCTTTGTTTGCTATGTGGATTTACACCACGCCTGCCGTAACCAGCCATATTTTTGGGGCTACAGATGTTACCTCAAAAGCCTATAACGATGGGGCAGATTGGGTAGGTAATATGTTTGCGGTTTACAATGGATTTTCGGCAATTATAGCCTTTTTACTGCCTGTCTTAGCTGCCAAAACTAGCCGAAAAACAGTACATACGATTTGTTTAGCAGCAGGAGGTTTGGGTTTAATGTCTATTTTTTATGCCACAGACAAAAACACCTTGATTTTCTCTATGTTGGGCGTGGGGATAGCATGGGCAAGTATTTTGTCTATGCCTTACGCAATTTTGGCGGGGGCATTGCCCGAAAACAAAATGGGCATTTACATGGGGATTTTCAACTTTTTCATTGTCATTCCACAAATTACAGCTGCTGCTATTTTAGGTTATATTGTCAAAACTGTGTTTAACAATGAACCTATTTACGCCTTAGTCATTGGTGGAGCTTCTATGTTTGTGGCGGCGGCTTTGGTAACGATAGTGCATGACCACGAAAAGGGCAATAAAGAAACGTTGAGTTATAAGTAATTCCTAAGTAATTGTTTATTTTTAAACTCTATAAAGGTGAATACTCTTTATAGAGTTTTTTATTATACCTGACCATGCCATCTACCATTTACCTACACATTCCGTTTTGTCGGAAAGCCTGTTATTATTGCGACTTCCATTTTAGTACGTCTTTGGCTCTCAAAAAAGATATTTTGGAGGCTATGCACCAAGAAATTCGCCTGCAAAAAGATTATTTGACAGATAAAACGTTGAGTAGTGTGTATTTTGGTGGAGGCACACCGTCTGTGTTAAGTCCTACCGAAATTCAGGCGTTTTTGCAGACTATCCAACAGCATTTTGATATTTTGCCTACGGCTGAAATTACTTTAGAAGGCAACCCAGACGACCTCGATAGCAGCTATTTACAAGCTATTCGGCAAGTAGGCGTGAATAGGTTAAGCATTGGTATTCAGTCTTTTAACGAAGAGCATCTGAAATTGATGAACCGCAGCCATACCGCCACACAAGCCTATGAATGTGTAGAAAATGCACGCCAAGCAGGTTTTGAGAATTTTAGTATAGACTTGATTTACGCCGTACCAGCTCCTAACCATGAGAGTTGGCTACAAGATTTAACATTGGCACTACAACTGCGACCACCGCATATTTCGGCATATTGCCTAACCGTTGAGCCAAATACGGTGTTTGGACGTTGGAAAGACAAAAACAAATTTATACCCACTACTGATGAGTTCGCAGCCGAACAGTTTGAGTTTTTGGTACAAAAATTAGGAAAAAATGGCTATGAACACTACGAAATATCTAATTTTGCACTGCCCAACTATCATTCTCGGCACAATACCAACTACTGGAAAAAGGGCAATTACTTGGGCATAGGAGCTTCGGCACACTCGTACAATGGCGAAAGTCGGCAATACAATATCAATAACAATGCTTTGTATGTAAAATCTCTACAAAAAAACGAAATTCCTGCCGAAATAGAACACCTAAGTCGACAAGACCACATCAACGAATATGTATTAACAGCACTGCGGACAATTTGGGGGGTAGATTTGGAGTTTTTACACCAAAAATATAATTATACATTGCCCAAAAACATACTTCAATCGTATCTTCAGGCAGAATGTGTACGAATAACGGACAATTTTTTACAATTAACCCCCAAAGGGAAACTATTAGCAGACCGAATTAGCAGTGATTTCTTTGTGATAGACTAAAACTGTTCATATTCGCACACACGAAAACGCATAATCGTACAGTTTGTTGCAACTATAAAAAATTGCATACGCAAATATACTTGATAATTAATAAGTTATGCGTTTTGGCATGATAATTGAAAACCTATTAGCAAGCTATATGATGAAGCAAAACTTTTTCATATTGTGAATTTATAGGTTGATATGTTTTAATTGTTGTAACAAAAGGCGAAGTCAATTGATTTCGCCCTTTTTATTTATAAGCATTTTGCTAAATTTGGGTTTCCCAAACCCTCAAATTGCCAATGCCTGTTACACTACCCGTCCAAATAGACATTTTTGCACTATTTATTTTCTTAGGAATAGTACAAGGCATATTCTTAGCCTTTTTTTTCTTTGTCAAAAAGCCTTTTTTGTGGTCAAATTGCTTTTTAGGGGCTTTGTTGTTATGTTTCGGTTTGGCGAGTCTGGAAATTTTTTTGTGTTACACCAACCTCATGTTTCGGGTCATACACCTAATAGATTTTTCTGAACCTGTCAATTATTTGCTTGCCCCTCTCCTATATTTCTACATTCGCACCAAAAATAATAACGAATTTAACCGTAAAGACTATTGGCATTTTTTACCCTTTCTGTTGTATTTTCTCTATTGTTTCCTTATTTTTTATCCACAAAATACTATTTTTAAGTACAACGCCTACATTGGTGCTTACCACCCACAACTGCCAAAGTTAGCCAATGCAATGTATTGGGACAACAAATGGGTGTTTCTATGGAAAGATTGGATAAATGAAATTACGATAGTGAATTTGTTGGTTTACCTATACTTACTATTCAATTTTATTCGTCAAGCATTTAAAGCCGAAAATCTGCCGTTTTTTTCTAATCAAAATCCTACGTTGCAGTGGAGTAGAAGTGTGTTTTTTCAGATGTTGGCGGTGCTGGGCTTGTTTTTAGTCGTAAAATTGAGTTTTGAGCATGACTTAGGCGACCATATTTTGGCTACACACATTACGCTGGTGATTTATTGGATAAGTTTTCAGGTTATCCGTCAATCTGTTTTCTTTCACCCCGAAACACACGCAGCCAAAGAGGAGAGCAAAGCAAGTAAAAAATATGAAAAATCTACGGTTACACCTGAAATAGAGGAAGAAATATTGCAAAAATTAACAGCTATAATGCAAAACCAACAGCCTTTTTTGCAGCCCGACTTTTCGCTACCTATGCTGGCGAAGTTGCTCAAAGTTACACCTCACCAACTTTCGCAGGTCATTAACGACAAATTGCAACAGAACTTTTTTGAGTTTACGGCACAGCACCGTATAGGCGTAGCCAAAGAGCTGCTCCTAAAACCCGAATACGCAAATATGAAAATAGAAGAAATAGCCGAAATGGTAGGCTACCACTCAAAATCTGCCTTCAATACAAGTTTTAAGAAGATAGTGGGGCAGACACCTTCGGAGTTTCGAAAAAATAATCTGTAACAACAGGCTTTTTTTGTGTCAATCCTTGTACGACTTTATAAACTCAAACGCCAACCTTATAGATACATTCTTTAATTGCCTGATAACCAACTATTTTTGAGCATACATTTAAAACTCCTCAAAAATATGGAAAACTTATTGCCCAGCACCGCCAGACGTTATGATATAGATTGGTTGCGTGTTATTTTGTTCGGTTTGCTTATTTTCTATCATGTCGGAATGTTCTTTGTGCCTTGGGGCTGGCACATCAAAAACAATGTGATTTATGAATGGTTGGTTTATCCCATGTCGTTTTTGAACCAATGGCGACTCTCTTTTTTGTTTCTCATTTCGGGTATGGGAACTTACTTTGCCCTTTCCAAACGGACAGGCGGGCAGTTTGCCAAAGAAAGAATTACGAGATTGTTGTTGCCTATGTTGTTTGGAATGTTGGTGGTTGTGCCTCCACAAGTCTATTTTGAGAGGCTGGACAAAGGGCAGTTTACAGGCAACTATTTTGCGTATTGGTTTTCAGAGGCTTTTGTGGGTGTTTATCCCATAGGCAATATCAGTTGGCATCACTTGTGGTTTATTGTCTATTTATTGGTGTTTTCGTTGTTGTTCATTCCTTTGTTTTTGTATTTACGCAAAAATTCTCTCAATTTTTTTATTCAAAAAATACAAAACTGGGTTGCTTCTCCTTACAAAATCTATCTTTTTGTTTTGCCCTTATACGTTTGGGAAAGTCTGGTAGAGCCGTTTTTTAATTCCACTCACGCCTTGTTAGATGATTGGTTCAATTTGGTAAACTACAGTACGTTTTTTGTCTATGGTTTTCTGTTAATTACAGTTCGGGAAACTTTTTGGCAAACAATTCTTAGCCACAAGTTCAAATTTTTGTTGATAGGCATTGTCAATTTTAGCATTTTTATTACTATCAAAATATTGATAGCCAATGGTTTAGAAGATAACGCACCTGTGCATTTTAGCGAAGCCGTCTTCAAAGTCATAAATACTTGGTCGTGGATATTGGCATTGTTGGGTTTTGCTGCTACCTACCTGAACCGCAACAGCCCTATGCTGCAATATGCGAATGAAGCCGTTTATCCTTTCTATATTTTGCACCAAACCATTACAGTTAGTTTGGCGTACTACCTCAAAAATGTAGCTTGGGGCTTGGCTATCAAATTTTCCTTACTTTCATTGGGTACTTTCTTTATTGCGTGGCTATTGTACGAGTTGTTGATACGGCGTATTGGGATTTTAAGAGTATTTTTTGGCTTAAAGTGGCAAAAAGAAAATAGCTAAATAAGTGTGAATAGAATATTTGCCTTCAGGCGAATAATTTGATTATCAAAGTATTCGCCTGAAGACGAATGTTCTATTTTTTCGCCTTCTTCGCCTCTTTGCGTTTGCGGTAGGCTTTTACAGACCACACACCAATACGTACTAACAGACGTATGCCCCAAGCCATGAACCACTGCCTCAACGAAAGTACGCCTGTTACACTCAAAATATTGTAAAGCAAACTGGCTAGTTCTTTGGTAAGGCTACCCGTTTGTATAAAAGTCATAAACTCTAAGGCAAAATCTGGAATACTTCCTGCGACTATCCACAAGTACAAGTCATAAAAAAAGTTGCTATTGAACATCACTAACAAAGGAATGACTAAGGCTGTACCCCAAAAAGCCGTTCCTTGATTTACTTCATCTACAAAAGTGTGGATTTTCTGAATGTGTTGGTCGTAACAATTTTGGTAAAATTCTTGAAAATGTGCATCTCTATCGGCAGGAGCTACCAACTCAAAACTTGGAATAAAATTGTAAAAATCTGCATCTAAATAAATGACAGTGCGGAAATTCAAAGGCGTATTGGTGGCAGTATAGACAAATGCCGAGTTGATTTCGTAAAAACCTGTTTTACGAATGTCCCAAAAGAAACGTAGGATTCTTAGTAAAGTAGTAATAATGCCCAAGACGTATTGAATTTATAGCTTTCAAAAATAGTTTCTTATACTTTAACCTATAAGGTTTTCGAAACCTTATAGGTTTTAATAGTTTACACCCTAAAACCAATTACCAAAATATCATCTACCTGTTCCTGTTGCCCTTGCCATTCTTCTAAGGTTGCAGTGAGCAAGTCTTTTTGCAAATCCAAAGGCTTGTCGCCTATACTGCTAAACAATGCTTTTAGCTTTTTTACCATAAATTTTTTGCCATTTTCTCCGCCAAATTGGTCTTGGTAGCCGTCTGAAAACAAGTAAAAAGTAGTTGTTACTTCGGGTTGTACCTCTATGGTATGTTGATTGAAACGTCCTTCGTGGTATTGTGTACCGCCTATAGGTTTTTTATCTGCCTTAACTTCGTAAAATTCATTCGGAAATTCCCCATTACCACTACTTTTTACATAGTACAAAGGGTTATTTGCTCCTGCGTAGTCTATGTACGTATTTTTCACCCAAAAACCTTCTGCATGATGAATCACACACAAAGACAAATCCATTCCGTCCCTATTGGCGGTTTCTTCTTGTTGTAGCACCCTTGTTACGCCTTGATGTAGGTTGTCGAGAATAAGATTTGCTTCTATAATTTTTTTAGTATTCACAATTTCATTCAACAATTCATTGCCAATCATGCTCATAAAAGCACCCGGTACGCCATGACCCGTACAATCTATGGCAGCCGTGACACTGATGGCGTGATTTTGATGTGGTAAAGTAGCTATAGGAAAATGTGTAAACCAATAAAAATCGCCACTGACTATATCTCTTGGGCGAAACAAGATAAAATGTTCGGGCAGCACCTCTGCAATATCCCTCATCAAAGGCAACATAGCCGTTTGTATCCGTTTAGCAGCCGTAATACTTGCCTTAATTTCATCGTTTTGGTGCATAATTCTCACATTCTGAAACTCTAAGGCATCTCTTTGGGTTTCTATTTCTTCTTTTTGCTGTTCTATTTCGGCTGTGCGAATACGCACTTGTGTTTCTAAAAAGTTGTTTTGTTCGGCTAAAAAGTTTTTCTTATCTCTCTCACTAATTAACTGTTGTTGCAAAAGATTTTGTTCTAAGTCCTTCAAACGAGTCGTAAGATGTCTTGAAAACAAGGCTGCCATCATCACAAAACTTACTTTGGGGCTTAGGTACAACAAAAAACCAACAAGGCTGTCTGTAAGCACTTCGCCCACGACCAACAGATGAATATTCCAAATAATGAGGCTAAATAGCAAAGCCAAACCCGAAAACATCAAGATTTTTGCGTCTTTGTAGTCTTCTAATACGCCTTTGATGCCGTACACAAAGACCAACATAAGGTGCAAAATAGCATTTGGAATGAACAATAAATTCACAAAGTCATCTCTGAGGGCAGGAGAAAAACCATCAAATACCACCAAAATAATTTTTAGTAGTGGAATGACCGTAGTGAGTCCAATGCCCCAAAACCAAGTACCACTGTTTTTTTGTTTTGAAAAATGAAAAACAAATAAGGTATTGAAAATAATAGCAAAGGCATTGAGCAAGTCTATCAACTTGTAATAGTACAAGATGTAGTTGCCTGTAGAGAAAATGGTGTAAAGTGTATCTTCTGAAAAACTTAGCCCAAAGGAAAAAATTACCCAAACATACCAAAAATACGCCCTGTCTTTGGTAGAAAGAAAAAGCATGAAGTTGTAAAGTGTCATCATTAACACCAAACCAAAAAACATGGCTTCTAAGATGAGAATAAATAACTCGTCATTGCGGACAGTTTCGTGATATTCCTCGTCTGCCAACACTATACCAATGGTGTCGTCTTTATTGGGTAAAATGTAGCCTGCCGTCCTACGAATATAGACGGTTCTTTCTTCTCCAGCCTCCAATTCTACTAACAAGGCATCTGTAATATCGTCTGTGGCTCTTTGCGATTCGGGATTAAGCCAACCACCTTTTTCGTGTACCCATCTGCCTGTAAGTGGACTTTGGTAGTGGTAAGAGGCATCTGCCCACGCATCTCCTCCCGACAAAATGTAGAGGTAAGCCCGTTGGCTTGTTGATGAGTTTTTGAGCTTGATTGTAAACCACCAAGTCTTTATTTTTTTATCTAAACCTACCAATTTAGTAATGTTTTTGGTAAATCTATCTTGCAGTTTGCCTGTTACGTCTTCTATAGTAAAAATGCCTGCCGTATCTGCCAATACTTCATGATAATTATTTTCTACAGCTATGCGTTGGTTACTTTGCAATAAATAAGTAGGAAAAGGGCGTATGTCGTCTGCCCAAAGAGGCAAAGACACCCACAAAAAGATAATAATGGTAAAAATTTTATTCATAGTTGGCAATCAGAGGCTTGTTTGAACAAATATAACGAAATAATGATACGAAGTAATAAACAGCTTGAATAAAATAGGACTTACGAAATAGTGTTAAGTAAGAGTAACTAATTAATTGATAATATTGTACCACAGACTTTAGTCTGTGACTCTTTGATTATCAATAGATTACAGACTAAAGTCTGTGCTACATTTATTTTTTCCAAAATATTACTAGACAAAACTCCATAAAACTTTGAAAATGAGAGGCTTAGTTTTACTTTTAAGTTTACCAAGACAAAAAAAGTAGCTAATGCACTCTCATATTCTCCAATTTATCTCAAAAAACGTAGAA
>CANGYA010000042.1 GCA_947457925.1 Cytophagales bacterium
AACTATAGCCCAAATTAATAGCTGTGGTACAGATGACTACATCGAGATGATGTTAAGAAATAATCCTGAAATACAGTTAAAAATGCAAAACGATGCATGGAAAGCACTTTTTAAGTCTTATGATGAGAAACTTTCAGGCATGGGTACTAGCAAAATTGAAGACTTTGAATTAACAATACCCGTTGTATTTCACATTATTCATCATCCTCAATTAGCTGTTGGCATGGGCATGAATATTGATGAAAAAGTCATTCAAGAACAATTAGCAATTCTTAATGATGGTTTTGCAGGTAAGCTAGATAGCAAAAAAAACAACCAGATTCTAAACTTAAATTTTGTTTGGCTAAAAAAGACCCAAACGGTAAAGCAACTACAGGTATTCTACGTGTCCCTTACAAAAAAGCTAATGGCAAATGTGAGTTTAACTTAGGAGGTGTTGGTGATGTGGTACGACCCGATGATGTATTAGTTAAGACTATTTCCAAAGGATGGAATAAAGATAAGTATTATAATATTTGGATATGCCCTTTTATGGATGGGAATAAGTCAGGGGCTTATTCTACATTTCCAGACCCTCGCCTACCCAAAGAGTTAGATGGCACAGCAATACATTATGAAGCTGTGGGTACACAGTATCTAAGTGGCAGAGCATTAGTACATGAAACAGGGCATTGGTTTGCTTTATGGCATACGTTCCACAAACAAAAAGGAATAGACCTTGGGGATGGTATTCCTTTTACCCAAGTAAGTTCTTGTAATGAAAATCCAGCTTTTGCAAAAATTTTGGGTAACCAAGTGGCTGATACTCCTCCAACAGACGCTGACAATGGTTATTTAGTTTCTCAATGTGATTTGGCACAAGTCTGTGTAAATACAGCATACATGGCTACTATTAGTGCTAAAAATTATATGGGACGACATCAAAAAGAAAGTTGTATAGACCACTTTACAACAGGACAGATAATTCGTATGTATGAAGCACTGAAAAAATATAGAAGTGAATTATTAGGAGGCAGAAAAGAAAACGACAGCCTCCCCAGCATAGGTAACGATACGCTGCCCACTTCGGGCAGACCCGAAGGCTGTAATTCTTGTGTAGCTTGTAGCCCCACTAAGGGCAAAATAGAAGGTAATAACATAGTCTGCCACAACGAAATCGTTACTTATAAATTTTTGGGTGGCGAAGCCTACGGTTGTAGTTTTACGTGGAATGTCATTGGGGGTACTTTTCCAGATTACGCCAATGGCATCATAGCCTCCCAAACCTACGGCTTCCCCAGCTACACAGACAGCATCAGGGTACGTTGGGACGGCACAGCCCCCATCAGAGAACTACGCTGTCTGCCTACCAAATGCGAAGTTACAGACGACCTCGTGTTGGTACGCCCCAATACCTTTACACCTACGTTGCGTGCCACCAAACAAGCAGCCTTTGTTCCTTCGTCTTTGGTGGTGGCGGAGGCGGTGCTGGCAGTGGTGGCGACAGTGTAACTGTACAAAAAGTGAATTACAGCCTCACACAATTAGCCAGTAAACAACAAAATAATGCTATCATTAACTTTAAACTTAATACCAACCAAGCCAAATATACCGTTTGGTTAGACAGAGATAGTATAGCAGCAGGTAGTGCTATCGTTGTTAATAGTATTCATCTCAAAGCCAATCCGCAACAAGCCCTATTGTGTATCTAATTGATAATCAAGGGAATTTATTATCTATGATTGATACTTTACGCCCTATCACACCTGCAAAAGATACGATACAGTTTTCTCAATGTGTCTTGCGTACTTATCACAAATTACGCACAGGGCAGTACCAAGTTCGTTTGCAGTATGGTAAACAAGTATTTTTCCTTCCTATTTTTATTTACAATGCCACTAATACCCCACCTGTTGGGCGTATAGAAAATGAACTACAACCTACTACGATACAATTAGAAAATTACCCTAATCCATTTGCTAATGAAACCATGATTAAATACTATTTACCACAAACAACAAATGGTTTTTTAATTATTCGCAATGTAATGGGTGAGGAAATTCAATCTATTGCTATTCAGGCAGATAAAGGTTGGCATGAATACCCATTAAACACAGCACAATGGACAAATGGTTTGTATTTTTGTACTTTGTATGTGGAGGGCAAGGTAATAACAAGAAAGTTATTGGTGATTAGGTAATTATACTATCAATTAAATTCTATCAATTATCCGATACTTTAAAAGTGTCGGATAATTTTTTGCCAAAAACTCCTTATATTTGTTTGAGTTTTTAATACCTAAAAAATTATGGCATGTTCAAGTTGTGGCACTGGAGGCTGTGGTACTAAAAAAGACGGCAAAGTTGGAGGCTGTCGAAACAATGGGACTTGTGGCACTGGTGGTTGTAATAAAATGAATGTTTTTGATTGGTTGAGCAATATGGATTTGCCTACCCAACAAAAATTTGATATAGTAGAGTTGCGTTTTAAGGGTGGTCGCAAAGACTTTTTTCGTAATAGCAACTATTTAGACCTCACCACAGGCGACTATGTAGTCGTAGATGCGGGTGGTGGTTATCATATTGGCGAAGTGGCTTTGCAAGGCGAATTGGTGCGGTTACAGATGCTTAAAAAGAAAGTGAAAGCAACAGACGACATCAAGGGCATTTACCGCATCGCCAGCGAAAAAGACATGGAGAAATTTCATGATGCACAGCACCGCGAAATGACTACGCTATTTCGCACCCGCCAAATCATAGAGGAGTTGCAACTGAAAATGAAACTTTCGGACATAGAATACCAAGCCGATAATACCAAAGCTACTTTTTATTATTCTGCCGACGAAAGAGTAGATTTTAGAGAATTGATTAAATTATTGGCTGCGGAGTTTAAAATTCGGGTAGAAATGCGACAAATTAGCTTACGCCAAGAGGCTGCTCGTTTGGGTGGTATTGGTTCTTGTGGGCGTGAACTGTGCTGCTCTACATGGATGACGGACTTCAAGAGTGTTTCTACGGCGGCGGCTCGTTACCAAAACCTTTCGCTAAACCCTGCCAAACTTTCTGGGCAGTGTGGGAGGCTGAAATGCTGCTTAAACTATGAATTGGAAACGTATTTAGATGCGTTGGTGGATATTCCGAAGGTAGAAAAACCTTTACAAACAGAAAACGGAGAGGCTCATTTGCAAAAAACAGATATTTTCAAAAAAATCTTGTGGTTTAGCTATGACACCGAAAGTACGTGGTTTCCGCTGCCTGCCAGCAAGGTAAAATTGTATTTGGCTTTGAACGAACAAGGGAAGTTAGCCCCTGCTTTGTCTAATGACGGTGAGGACAAAAAAACACCTACATTCGCCAACAATGACTTACAAGGCGAAGACAAAAAGAAACGTCCACATCAAAAAGACCAAAAAAGAGATGACATTACTAAAAAAATGGTGAATAAAGCTCGTGGTACAAATACACGCAGCAATAGCCCCCATGTAAACAAAAATACGCCTCCGCAACAAGCCCATCGTGAAAAAAATAACGATAAAGGCAATGATAAAAATAATGACAAGGGCAACAATCATAAAAAGAAGTAATTGATTTGTCTGATACCCAAAAGTTTTTTTACCTCACCCCCAACCCCTCTCCATTTGGAGAGGGGCTTTTTTTGACCTTAAAAGGTCAAAATTTTCCCTCCAAATGGAGAAGTTTTTTTTTGACCTTTGAAGGTAAAAATTGAAGTAAAATTTCCCCTCTCCAAATGGAGAGGGGTTAGGGGTGAGGTCTATTTATCCCAATAAATTTACTCCCAACAACAACATATCATCTGTCTGTGTATGTTTGCCTTGCCACTGGGTCATGTAGTTGGCAAAATAGTTTTCTTGTTTGTGCATGGGCAAGGTCGCCAAACCTTGTAACAATTCTCTGAACTTCTTAGAACCAAACTTTCTATTGTCTGCTCCGCCAAATTGGTCTATTACACCGTCAGAACAAATGTAGAAAGTGGTAGCTTGGTCAATCTGTAGTTCAAATTTGGTAAAAATCCGTTCTTCTTCGTGTTGGTGTCCGCCAATAGAGTTTCTGTCGCCTTTTATTTCTGTTAAATTGCCGTTTTGGACATAGTACAGAGAGTTTTTAGCCCCCGCATATTCCAATTTCTCAAAACCTGTATGGCTTAAATTTTTATGCAATACCACTAAGGCAATATCCATTCCGTCCCTATTTTCGTTGGTATTTTGTTGTAAGGTTTTGCGTATTTGTAAGTGCATACGGTTCAAGATTTTATCTGCCTCTACAACGGTTTTTTCATTAATAATTTCTGTCAAAATATCATTGCCTATCATGCTCATAAAAGCACCCGGTACACCATGCCCCGTACAATCTACGGCTGCCAAAACTACTTTATTGTCTATTTCGGTTACAAAATAAAAATCTCCCGATACTATGTCTTTGGGTCTATAAAACACAAAATACTCTTGCAATACACCTTGTAAATATTCTGGCGTAGGCAATATGGCTTGCTGTATTCGTTTGGCATACTGAATACTTGCCGTAATTTTTTCGTTTTTGTGTTCAATTTCATTGTTTTTCAACGCCAAATTAGAGTTTTGTTGCTCTATTTCGTGTTTTTGTTCGGCTATTTCGTCTTTTTGCTTTTCTATTTCTACATTTTTTTGCAATAACAAAGCATTTTTATCTTTATTGGTTTTGTAGCCATAAAAAGCTAAGGTAGCACTTGCTAAAGTCAAAAAAATCATGATAGAATAGAAACTGCGGTGTCCTTTGCGGTAACAAACAAACTCCTCCTCGTCGCTATGCGTAAAGGCGTGGGTAAAATCATCAAAAAAAGTGTCGTGCTTATGAATATCTCCCTGCTGCAAACTCTCCTGTGGGGCTTTGAACAGTTGCAATACGCCCAAAATGAGCAAAAAAGCTACTAAAAAACCTAAAAAATAACGCATAGTTTTGGGTTATTGATGTAGTTTCGAGAACAACAATCACACCTAACATAGTTTCATTAGGGGTTGTATTTTCTGAATAATACTAATTTAGCCTGATTGGTAAATACTAAATGTTGTACCGTCTGATTTGTAGTAAGTGTTGCTCAATAAGCAACCCTCTTGGTAGATTTTCTCTATAGCTATTGTTCCATTCTCGTAAAAAGACAAAGATTTTCCATCTAAAAGTCCGTCTTTGTACTCACTCAAAGACCTTCCTGCTTCATAAAAAACTGTGCCTGTAAAAAATACACCTTCTTCGGTCTGCAAATAACCTAAGTTATTGGTGTAAATGGCATCGTCTGGGACAAACATTCCTGAGTGCCACTTTACAAGGGGACTGCGGAAGGTGCTGAGGTCTATGTTTTGGAGGGTGGGGTGCATCATATCAACTAAGCAATTTAAGAGTTTTAGTAAGTTTAATTTCCTACAACTTCACCATCACCTGCACCGTAATTTCCGACTGTACATTGCCATTAATAGTTTCCAAACCACTACTAATTTTGTCTATGTCCCTGTAGGCAGTGTAGGCATACCGCAACCACGCACTCCATTTCTTGTGTGGCTTGTACCTAATGAGGTAGTAGTTTCGAAAACCACGCCCATAGTAGGCAGGTAGAGCAAAGGCATACAACACATTTTTTTCAAACATATATTGCCGATTGTCAAAATCATCTGTATCGAAAATAGCGAAACGGGTAGAAAACTGAAACTGTTTGTAGTCTATCGTAGCATCTTGGGCTATCAAAAAGCCTACAGTTTCGGTTTGTCCTTGCTGTTGGTAGCTGCTTAGTTGCACCCTTGACCGCAAAAATATGCCTTCTTTTACCGTCCAATCGGCATTAATCTGGGCGTTGCGTTTACGCGAAGGCACAGGGTAGTCTATTCGGCTGTCGTTGTTGCGGAGGTTACGCCCTTTTTCCTCCTCCCGAAACTGCACATACAACAACATATTTCTGGACGGTTGGTAGCTTACTCTTGCCAAATATTCGTAACCATTGGAAGGGGCATCTACCAAAAAACGCAGCCACGCAAAACTAAAATGGTCGTAATAAGCTGCCAATGTCCATTTTTTATTGGCTTTAAATTTAATGCCCCAATACGTACCTACTTCGTTAATGTTCCGAGTGCCTTCTGAAAACGCATTGCCATAAAACGTATGCAAATTTTTGTCAAATCTGCGGTGCAAAATAGCAATGTCTAACTTTGTGGTCAAGGCACTCACTAAGCCCACGACCAAGCCCGTACCGCCACTCGAAGACATACCTGCCTCGCCAAAAAAACTTGTATTTCGCCAAATATAACCGCCATTCACCCCAAAATTGGCGTTTTGCGTGCCACTAAACTCAAATTGGTTGTAGTTGCGAGGTGTGGGACGTACCGCAGCACTAAAATTGGTGTTCATCAACGTAAAACCAATGTCTGCATTTTGGTTACGGCTTACATACCGCAAATGTCCGCCATAAGTGGTTTCTCGCAGTTGGTCTTTTTTGGCATCTTCCGAAGGGGTGCGGTGGTAGCCTGTCCGAATGATACTGTTCAAAAAGTCGTTTTCATCAGAAATCGTGTCTGCCCCTACGTTCTGCACATTGCCATCTTGCAACAAAGATGACACAAAAGCTGTTGCGTCCCACCGTTTCGAGAGTTGGTACGTAACCGCACCACCTCGCATAAAACCCGACTCCAAGACAGATGTATAGGGACGAATGCCTGTAGTGCTTCGCCGAACCGTTAGGGCTGTTTCTGCCCCTTTGCCCACTACAAACCCTGCACTTAGCAACAAACCTTGCCCTATTTGTAACTGATAATCTCCAATGACTAATGCCTTGATTTTCTTTCGGTTATAGACAGCAATGTGAAAAGAAGTAAAATCGAAACCGTTGCGGTTTTGGAAATTAAAGGCTTCGCCTGCGTCTTTTTCGGCAGTGAACCCAATGCTAAAATCTTTGATGTGGCTGGTGAGGAAACGTACATAATACTTGTCGGCATTGCCCAAATAACGAGTTTTGGGCAAGCCCGCTGAAGTCGTATCGGCAGGCGTAAGAGCTTGATAGCCTTGTCTTTGTTCCAAATCTCTTTCGTAACGGAGTAACAAAAAGTTGTTTTTTTCGGCTAAAATTCTTTTGAACAAACTACGGTTGTCTTGAGCAAAAGTCGTGGGGGTAATTCGCACAAAAGGCAGTATTTTTTTGATAGTAGCCACGTCTAAATTTTCAACGGCTTGCAGTTCGTAAATGCTCAAAAATTCTCCATACTTTTCTCTATGGGCTACTAAACTATTGATTTGCAGTTCGGATAAAATATATAATGCCTTCAGTTGTTCTTTGGTGGCGGTGTTCAGGTCTAAAGGATTGGTGTAAAGTTGAAACAAACTCTCATACGCATCTGCATAATTGAGGTTTTCGTCTTGTACGGGGAACAGATTTTGGATAAACTCGTCTATGTCTATCTCCTCTAACTCTACTTCTTGGGCAAAACTGCCCCAACTTAACAACAGGCAAAGTACAAAAAGTAATAGCTTTTTCATGGTTGTAGCTAAGGGCAAAAGAACAAAGAAAAGAGTTTAGCTTTTATATTGGTTGATAATAAATTGTAAAATACCCAATAATTTGGGCAATTCATTGAGAAAGTATCTTTCTTTGTCTATAAAAATAGTGTTTCCTTCCAATTTTAAAAACACCCAATCATAGGCATTCGTAACTACTCCATAAATAGTTTCGTAAGGTTCATTGTTCTCTTGGTTAAAGACTCTCGCAGCATACATTTCGGCAGCACATTGGGCAAATCCCTCACTTGCCTCTTTATTTTTAGACTCGACCAAACAAAAAACAGGTCTTTCTGGCTCTACAATACTTGGTTTTGCGGAAACCAAAAAATCAGGAGAACCACTCAATTCACTATCACTTTCAATATTGAAAGTATAACCCGAAAAGATAGTAATAAATGGATTATTTCGTTTTAATTCACGAGTAATAGGAGCTATGATATACTCTGACTTTGCTTTTTCAGACATCAAAGGGACTTCTTTGGCTTCTTGCAAATCCTCCGACAACCTTTGACTGGGCGTAATATTTTGTATGTCAATATTTTGGAACAAAAAAGTGTCTTTTTGCTGTAATCCGTAGTCTTTTTTGAGTTTTGCCAACGTAAAATTTGAATATGCCATTTGTGAAGTCAATAAAAATGCCCTTGCAAAGATATTTTGCAAACGCCAAATTACATATTTTTTTAGTTGTTTACAAGTCTGTTATGTAAAACCTCTCCTTGCTTTTTCATGTGGAGAAAAAAATACTTAACATAAGTGATGTGGTATTAGTTTAGCCCCACCCCGCCCCCTCCCCGCAGGGAGGGGAGCTTGATAATCAGATAGTTTTAAACTCCCCTCCCTATGGGGATGGGTCGGGGGTGGGGCATTTAAAGCACTACGCAACTTACTTTACTTATAAACTCTCATAGACTTATTCACAAACTCCCTTACAATAACTTTTTGTATCAAATTTTCTCTACCTTTGCCACACTTTCAATTAACCCTTTTTGCAATATGAAATTCATTGCTCATATTAACGTAATGCCACAAAAAGAAATTTTAGACCCACAAGGCAAAGCCGTAAAATTAGGCTTAAAAAATTTGGGGATAGACCAAGTTACAGATGTGCGTATCGGTAAGCACATTACGGTAGAAATAGAGGCTGAAAACGCCGACAGTGCCAAAGAAAAAGTAGAGTTGGCGTGCAGCAAGCTATTGGCAAACTTGATTATGGAAGATTACTCTTACCAAATTGTACCTGCGTAACGTAGGGGGTAGTGATAAACACTTAAACGGCATTGTCTTTTTCGCGTTGAACCTCTGAAAAGACAATGCCGTTTTTCATTCCTCGCCTTCGTACAGACTTCAGTCCAATGCGGTTCGGCTAAGAAAAGGGGGTGCGGTGTAGGTGTTTTTCTACCAATATGTAGTGCCTAACGACACATTTTTATTGTACCAAAAATGTTACTCATATTGAAGTAAGTAAGAGTAACTAATTAACGTAAGTTGCGTAGTAACTTACGTTAATTAATTGATAATATTGTACCACAGACTTTAGTCTGTGAGTCTTTGATTATCAAGAGATTACAGACTAGGCGTCCCCGACTAAAGTCTGTGGTACATTTATTTTTTCTAATCACTTATATCATTGATTTTCAATAATATAGTTAGAATCCTAAACAACTTCCCAATCATTGCTGAGTTTATACCAACAGACACTATGAACAAACACTAAGATGTAAACCATATTGAATTTACAAAAATATTAGTAATTTAGGGCAAAAATAAACTGCCTTCTAATGAACTTCACCGATAAACACCATGACCTTTTAGTAGCCATTGCCGATACGTTTGTGCAAGGCTTTGACCGTAAGTATGATGACTACGAACTCAATGCCTTTTGGCAACGCAAAGCAAGTGATTTGAAAGTAGCAGAGGCTATTCTTTCGGTCATGTTGGGTATGCCCGAAGAAGTGCAAGCCGAGTTTCGCCAAGCCTTAGAATTATTTGATAGTCGGTTGTTTTTAGGGCTGTTCACAGGAAAATTTACACCTTTTCCTCAACTTTCGGTGCAAGAAAGAGAAGAAGTATTGCAAAAACTAACGAATCACCCCTTAGCCATTTGTCGGCAGTTGGTAGGCGTGTTCAAAAAACTTTCTACTTTTTTATACTATGGTACTTCGCCAAATGGTACGGACAATCCTAATTGGAAAGTTTTGAACTATGCTCGTCCCACAGGTTCTCCTTCGCCTGTGCCTGTCTTGCCTACGCTGAAAATAGAAAAAGACATCGAACTTTCTTGTGAGATTTTAATTATTGGCAGTGGAGCTGGTGGCGGTGTGGTAGCTGGCGAATTGGCAGCAGCAGGCAAAGATGTTTTGATAGTGGATAAGGGGCTGTATATTCCTGAAAATCAGTTTAATCACAGAGAAGTCGAAACGGTATTGGCTACGCATGACGGACAAGGGTTGTTAGTGTCTAAAGATGGTGGCGTGTCTATTTTAGCAGGCAGTTTGTTAGGTGGTGGTACTACGATTAACTGGACAGGTTCACTGCGTACTCCAGATTATGTGTTGCAAGAATGGGCAGACGAAGCCAATTTGCCTTTTTTAGTGAGTAAAGAGTACCAAAAATGTTTTGATGCCATAGAACAAGCCACTCATGTAGGTACAGACGAAAGTGTGCATAATGCCCAAAACCAAATTTTGTGGGAAGGAGCAAAGCAACTACAGCATGAACTCAAGGTTATTCCACGAAATACAGAAGGTTGTGCAGCTCACAATACAAAAGAGTGTGGTTTTTGTACGTTGGGTTGTAGGCATGGTTACAAAAAAAATACTAATAGGGCTTTTTTGGAAAAAGCTGTAGAAAAAGGCACAAGAATTTTGGTTAATACGCATATAGAAAGGTTGTTGATAGAAAATGGTACGGTAGTAGGTGCAGAGGGTTATCACAACGATTTTTCGGGGCAACTGAAGGCGGTAAGGATTAAGGCAAAAAAAGTAGTGGTGGCAGCAGGGGCTATCCAAACACCAGCTTTGTTGTTGCGGAGTGGTTTACGACACAGTGCCATTGGCGAAAACCTGTATTTACACCCTACGGTGGTGGTTTCGGCTCTTTACCAACAAGCAATACATTCATGGGAAGGCGTAATGATGTCTGTCTTAGATGACCAATTTGCAAGATTAACGGGTAATTTTGGGTTTAAAATAGAAACTCCGCCTGTGCATACAGGACTTTTTGGCTTGGGAATGCCTTGGACAAGTGCCAAAGCACACAAAGAATTTGTATTGTCTATGCCCAATGTTGCCCATTTTATCATTTTAACCAGAGATAAATTTGGGGGAAAAGTAAAAATTAACAAGGCAGGCAGACCAGAGATTTACTACCGCCTACATGATTTTGACAAAAAGCACGTTTTACGTGGCATAGAGGAAGGAGCAAAAATTCATCATGCTGCCAAAGCTGAAAAAATTTATTTGCCACACCACACTCTACCTACATTTACCCAAGAAAATTTGGTACAAGGACTCTCCAAAGCTATGCAGCAACTGAAATGGACAGACTTCCGTTTCAATGTCTTTTCGGCACACCAAATGGGAACTTGCCGTATGGGTAGCAACCGCCAAACTCATGCCATTAGTCCAGCAGGAGAAAGTTATGATGTACGGAACTTATATGTGGCAGATGCCAGCATTTTTCCGCGTTGTAGTGGGGCTAATCCTATGTTGTCTATTCAGGCATTGGCGTATTGGGTGGCACAAGGGTTAAAGTAAGTGTAACAATGAAAGTAAGGTAATTTTCAAACTTGATTTCAAGTAGTAACACTAATCTTCTGTCCCCAAACCTATCATCAGCCCAAATTTGAGTTGAAAACCTTTTTCAGTATAATACCCTGTTCCACCTACAAACGGAGATAAATTGAGCCTGTCTTTGACTACGTGCAAACGTATGCCTGCACCATACGTAGGGTAAACGTCCCAACCATAGTCATCTCTTAAAAAATCTACTCCTGCGGGGGCAACGTAAGGCGAAATGTAGAAATTATTGTTTAGTTTAATATTAAGGCTAAGAGTTTCGGGCAAAATAAAACAAAAAACCATTGCATATAACCAAAAATTATCCCCTGTCATGGTATAAGACGCAAAAGGATAATAAGAAAGGAACATACCCAAAGGCAAATGCCAAGGTGGGGCAAGTTGGCGAAAGGGGTCATTACCTACATACATAGGATAGCCTAAACTGACTAAACCCTCATCTCCTAAAAAAACCTCGACATTCAAACCGCCTACGTGCTGTACCAAATTACTTGGTTTGTTGCGGGTTTGTTCATACAAAGCATGAAACCGCACAGTATAATCCCCTTGTCCTTGTACTTTCAGGGGTAGCAGCACTAAAAAAAGTGGCAAAAAGCTAAGACCTATTGCTTGCAAAAAGCATGTGGGTACTGTGAATATTTTTTTCATGTTTAAAAAGTCTGTAGAACGGACTTTAGTCCGTTTTGGGTGTTTGCCGTAAAAAATTTGTTCTTATATAGAAAACTCCTCATTTTCATTATTAGAAACGGACTAAAGTCCGTTCTACAGAAAAGTAAAAAAGAAGCAATGAAAATAATGTATCGTAGTAGGCTTTGCAATAGCTTTAAAATCTTTTAAGTAAAAGTAACTAATTAATTGATAATATTGTACCACAGACTTTAGTCTGTGATTCTTTGATTATCATGAGATTACAGACTAGGCGTCCCCGACTAAAGTCTGTGGTACATTTATTTTTTCCAATTACTTAGTATCATTTAAGTTTTATTGGCAGTTTCACAGACCAATTAACGTAATTTGTGGCTAAAAGTAATTAGTCCGTAGCCGATTTATTGCTTGTTATCTATCCTTTACTATTTTTTTACAGTTATTTATTATGTCATCATTTATTGTTTTAAAAGTACAAATAGCTAATCCAGAACTTAGCGAAGTGTTACAATACGAATTAGCACAAATAGGTTTTGATGTTTTTTTGGAAACGGACAATGGTTTTGAAACCTCTATTGAAAAAGATGTATTTTCACAAGAAGCTATTGACGAAATATTGTCTTTGTACCAAACCGAACAAGTCATCAGCTACACCACCGAAGAAGTTGCCAAACAAAATTGGAATGAAGTATGGGAGCAAAACTTTGAGCCTATAGTGGTTGCAGACAAGTGCCTTATCAGGGCGGAGTTTCACCAAATAGCAGAAAAATACGACTACGAATTGGTCATTACTCCAAAAATGTCGTTTGGTACAGGGCATCACGCCACCACAAGTTTAATGGTAGAAGCCCTCTTACACACAGATTGTAGTCATAAAACAGTCTTAGATTGTGGCTGTGGTACAGGTATTTTGGGCATTATGGCAATGAAATTAGGGGCAAAAAGTGCGGTGGGCTGCGACATAGAAGATTGGTCTGTAGAAAATACCTTAGAAAATGCAGCGAAAAATCATGTAGCAATGGGGGCAGTTTTAGGTACAGCCCAAGAGTTTATTGGACAGCAATATGATATTGTTTTGGCAAATATTCAGTTAAATGTACTATTGGAAGAAATGCCTTTGTATGCACAATTAGTTAAAAAAGGTGGTAATCTGTTGATGAGTGGGATTCATGCGGAATACATACCTTTACTCCTCGAAAAAGCAAAAGAGTTTGGTTTTGAACCAGTTAGCCATGCAGACAAGAATAATTGGGCAATGGTGCAGGTGAAAAAGTAATGTTACAAGATACACAAATGGAAAAAGTGGAGCAAAGAGTTATTTTGTCCCTACTTTTCCCTACCAAAAACTTTAGTATCTTTGGCGGTTACAAAAAGGTACATGAGGTTATTCTAACTTTCTTTTCTATACCCATTTCATAACCCTATCTCTTACCGTATGAAGGTCATTAAATTTGGAGGTTCGTCTGTGCAAACTTCCGACAGAATTAAAGGGGTGCTTAGCATCATTCAGTCAGACAGTAGTATCAGAGTGGTAGTCTGCTCGGCATTGGGCGGTATCACAGACCAACTCTTGGAAACGGCTCGCAAGGCAGCCAATGGCGAAGAAACCTATACGGTCTTGTTGAATGACATAGAACAAAAACACCTGAATTGTGCAAGAAACCTCATTGCTCCGTCTAAACACGACAAAGTGTTAGTGCCTATCAAAACAATGCTCAACGAATTGGCGGATTTGCTCAAAGGCGTTTTCTTGGTCAAAGAATTGAGTAACAGGACGTTGGACTATGTGGCAAGTTTTGGCGAAAGACTTTCTTGCTTTATCATTGCAGAGGCTTGCAACGAAGTAGGCCTCAAGGCTACCTACTTAGATACTCGGTTGGTCGTGAAAACGGACAATAATTTTACTTCGGCAGCCGTAAATTTTGAGGTTACGAACCACCTCATCAGAACTTTTGTGCAACAACACCCCGAAATTATTATTGCTACGGGGTTCATTGGCTCTACAGCCGACAATATTACTACGACTTTGGGGCGTGGTGGCTCGGACTACAGCTGTGCCATTTTCGCTGCTGCTTTAGACGCAGCCGAAGCCGAAATATGGACAGACGTGGACGGCGTAATGACGGCAGACCCTCGCAAAGTTCCCGATGCTTTTTCTCTCAAAACCTTGACGTATGAGGAAGCAATGGAAATGTCGCACTTTGGGGCAAAGGTCATTCACCCGCCTACCATGTTGCCAGCCATGAAGAAAAACATTCCGATTGTCATTCGCAATACCTTCAATCCGCCCTTCAAAGGCACTATCATTGGTCATCAGTCCGATATTTTGGACAAACCTATCAAGGGCATCTCGTCTATTGGCAATGTGGCTTTGTTGCGTGTGGAAGGCAGTGGTATGGTAGGTGTGGCGGGTGTTTCGGCTCGTTTGTTCAATGCCTTAGCCGTAGAAAAAATTAGTGTGATTTTGATTACACAAGGTTCTTCTGAACATTCCATTTGTTTTGCAGTAAAACCAGAAGATGCCGTAAAAGCCAAAAAGTCCATTGAAAGGGAGTTTTTATTAGAAATTCAGGCGGGTTTGTTGGAAAATGTCATTATGGAAACAGACTCGGCGGTAGTGGCAGTAGTGGGCGAAAATATGTGTAACACTTCGGGCATTGCAGGTAAGTTATTCAAGGCATTGGGCAGCAATGGCATCAATATTTCGGCTATAGCACAAGGTTCTTCGGAGCTGAATGTGTCTATGGTTATTAAAAAAGAGAACGAAACGAAGGCATTAAGGGCTATTCATCAGGCTTTTTTTTTGAGTGAGTTAAAAACCGTACACCTTTTTATTGTGGGGGTGGGTTTGATAGGAACGGAACTATTGGCACAAATTCACCAACAGCAAAAATATTTGTTGGATACTTTCCAATTAGACATCAAAGTAATTGGTATTGCCAACAGCAAACGGTATTTGATAGACAAAAACGGCATAGACTTGCTCAAAGCCAAAGAGTTGCTCAAAAATTCGGACAAAAATATGTCTATGTCGGCGTTTATCTATGACATGAACAGTTTGGGGCTACCCAACCTCATTTTTATAGACAATACCGCCAGCCAAGAAGTGGCACAAGGCTACTACAAACTCCTCCGAAACAGTGTGTCTGTGGTTACGCCTAACAAATTGGCTTCTTCGGGCAGCTACGAACATTTCAATACTTTGCGAGAAACCGCCAAAAAACATGGTGTCATGTACCTCTACGAAACGAATGTGGGGGCTGCTTTGCCTGTTATCAGCACGTTGAGGGATTTGGTAAACAGTGGCGACAAAGTGATACGCATAGAGGCGGTGTTATCGGGTACGTTGTCTTATATTTTCAATACGTTTGATGGTTCGCAGCCGTTTAGCCAAGTAGTGAAAACCGCCAAAGCCAAAGGCTACACCGAACCAGACCCCAGAGATGATTTGGGTTGTGCAGACGTAGCCCGCAAGATTTTGATTTTGGCAAGGGAGGCAGGCAGCAAATTGGAATACAACGAAGTGCAAATCAACGGTTTCTTGCCTCAAAGCTGTATGGACGCACCTACGGTAGATGATTTCTTTGCGGAATTGGAGAAAAACGACAGCTATTTTGCGAATATGCAGCAAACGGCAGCCCAAGAAGGCAAAGTTTTGCGTTGTATTGCCCGTTTTGAGGACGGCAAAGCAACGATTAACTTGCAAGCCGTAGATAAAAGCCACTCTTTTTATTTACTATCGGGTAGTGATAACATCATTGCCTTTACGACCAACCGTTACAAAGAAAGACCTTTGGTAGTGCGTGGTTCGGGGGCAGGTGCAGAAGTAACCGCCGCAGGGGTGTTTGCGGATATAATTCGTGTGGCGAATTATTTGTAGGGTGTTTTTTACTTTCTTACGTTGTGAATGGGTTTATGCTATTGATGACGTAAGAAAGTAACTTTTATGAAGCATTATTTACATCTTTCACACCTAATTCCCTTAATTTTTGGACAATGTCTGCTAATTCTGTATGGTCTAAACATTCAAGTATTGTAGAATAAAGATAAGCATACATTGGTACAGGTGGTAAGTCGAGTTTTATATCAAAAATCAACTTACTATCTTTATAATTAGGTGTATTTATTTTATTCAATTCCTCTTTTTCTTTTAGCTGCTTAATTGGTTCGTAACTTCTATATATAAAATTAAATAAATACCATTTGCCTTTGGTAATTAACTTTATATCTGTTACACTAATATCATTATTGACAGCAAATTCATCTAATAGGTCTTTGATAAGAGGTAATTTAGTGTCTTTAAATGCCTTCATCACACTTTCACCTACAATATTTATTTCTTTCTCCTCTATTCCTAAATTTTTAAAAGCAACATGATTTTCTTTACCCAAACACTCTTGTTTAAGAGCATCGAGAGAAAGATAGTAAAGAGTTTCTAAAGAATGATTGATATTAGTTTCAATTTCATGTAGCATTTCATCTGTAATATCTGTATGAATAGCATTAGTTATTTTAGTGATTAGCTTTTGTAAATTACTACGAGTTGCAAAATAGGTTTCTATAGAATAATATTTGAGGATAAACAAACATTTTAACCCTTGTAAACCCATAAATTCTTCCTTGTTCTTATAAAATCTTGCATCTCTATCAATGACACCTAAAATGAGCTTTTCATACCTCTCATCTGTTTGTGCATTGGGCTGAATAAACTCAATGCAACCAATAATTCCATTACAACCTGCGGGTAACTCAAAATCAGATACTCTATGAATAGCTAAATTTAAGCCTAATGAATTGGCAATATTCGTATAAATTTGTCTATCATCTGCACTTTCAACAATTACCAAAGGTCTTTCTTCCATAAAAGCCCTGATAATATAACGATTTAGATTTGACCTAAAATCTTCCATAATTGTAGAGAAAATTAAATAAGTTTACCTTTCATTAAATACTCTGGTTTGCCATCTGCCATTTCAGGGCTATGCGTAGCCACAATAATTTGCGAATTAGGTGAAAACTCACTCAACAAGGTCAATAAACGTCTTTGCCATTTCAAAGACAAAGAAATTTCGGGTTCGTCTATCAAAAAGAAGTTTCTATCACGAGCAACAATAAGGAACAAAGTAAGGAAACTTAATAGGTGCTTTTCTCCACTTGATAAATCCTCTAAACTGTGGCGTTGTCCATTAGGAAAACCTATATATGCTTCTACTGCATTCAATTCTAATTTTTTTTGATGAATAACAAATTCATTAAAAGTGCTTACCAAAGTTGTAACAGCCTTTAAATCAATATTTTCCCTTTCATCTTTTTCGGCAGCTACTAACATATTGTTTAATAGGGTTTTAAACAATGGATTTTCTTTATTTATATCTTGTGTATCATTTAATAAAAATTCTTGTAATTTTTGCTTAGTAGCAGAAGGTTGTTGGTCTTCTATAAATGACTTGAAAAAGTTTTTCTTTTCGTTAAATCTATGTTGAAAATCAGTAGGCAATGTAATATCTGGCACACCTACAATAGCACTATCTATAGTGCTAAAAAAAGCATTATTAATACCTTCTAAGACAGCTTTTGCTCCTTTATCAAAAGAAGTACGTAAAGTATGTTCTATTGTATTGATTGATAAATTATCTACAAGATTGTGTTGTTTTTCCTCTATTTTAGGCGTTTCTAAACTTTTATTGGCTGTTTCTATAATCCGATAGAAAGAAACTAATAAATCTCTCAAATCTTTATTTGCAGATTTTGCAGAAGCAATTTGAGACATTGGAGGTGTTAATAAAGTCAATCCATTCAAAGTATTTCTTTGGATTTCATTCAAGGTTTTTTTATAAATTTCATTTGCTTTATCTGAAACTCCCCTATGAATACCAAAAAGTATAGAATTTAGTTGGTTAAATTTTTCTTCATCACTTATATTGAGGGTAACAGCAAGACGTTCTTCTTTCATCAATATCTCTACTTGTTGTACTTCCTCATTAAGCTCATAACTTAACCTTACAACACTAATATTTTGAGAAGCTAAAAATCCTGTATCTTTCTTAAAAATAGCTTGTATGACCTGCAACAGCGTAGTTTTACCCGAACCATTTTCGCCATAAATAATGGTAACAGGAGCATCTGCAAACTGAATTTTCACCTCTCTGTCGGGGTTTTTAAAGCCTTTTAGATACAATTCTTTTATCCTAAACATAGTTTTATAGGGTTTTTAACTCTTTACAATTTTAATTGGAAAACAAGAATAAAACAAATTTGTAAGTTGATTTAAAATAAAGCAGAAAGCTAAGACACCTCAAAAGTTATTCACAAAACCCCGACTTATTCACAATTTCTTTCGCTACAATCTCCACTATAAACCCACGAGCCTATGAATTTTTAGCTCTGTGTTGGGGTTTTTAAAGCTCTTTAGATACAATTATTTTATCCTAAAGGCAAATGTACTTGAATAATTCCCACTTACTTAATGATACCAATTATAAGTAGTATTTAGTTCAATGCGTAAATATGTTATCGTTTGTAAAAACAGTAAAATTGCAAGGTTTTACACTCGTAAAAAGATAACATTTTTAAACTATCTTTGATTTATAATTGGTATAAACAAATCCATATATTAACTTCAAAAAATATATGCTTATTCACTTGTCATTATGTGTTTTATCCCACCTTATTCCCCTGCACTCAATCGCAGCAATGAACCGTTTGAGTGAAATTTTATGGCGGTTTGTAGAATATAAATACTTACCTTTCCAAGCCTATGAATCTTTTGAAAATCTAAAAAAGAACATCAATAAAGTCTTATATAATTTGGGTATAAAGTATATGATTAATTTCTTATAGATACTAAGGACGCAAGAGTAAAGTTAAAAAGACTATATTCGTTAATTAAAATTAACACAAAAAATAAACCCATTTTCCCTTCTTTACATGAGCCTATCTTGTTCATCTTTTTCAATTAAAAAAATAGTACATAAACCTTATTTCTCCCAGATTTCCAAAGTATATTTGTTGAAAATTAAGGTATTTCTAATTCGTTTCAAAACTTATTTTAATACAAGTTGTATGCAAATAATCCTCTTGAAACGATAAATCCCTCACTTACTTTTCTTACATATTTCTCATTCAAACCATTACAAGCACACATGAAAAAAAGTTATTTGAAATGGGGCTTGGGTGTAATGTTGGGGCTTGCTACGCATACCGCCACCATTGCCCAGTCTGATGTGCCAAATGCCCTGCGATTCAAGTCGGGGGCTGTTACGGTGAGTAAGAATGTGGACAGGTTTTTTGCAGAACCTTCCTCGCATTCTGCTGCACTGTTTAAAGGCAACTACCACTTGGTGATTCAATTTGATGGGCTACCAGATGAAAACACGAAAGCCAAGTTAGCAGCAAAAGGCATTCAATTATTAGATTATTTGCCAGATAATGCTTTTACGGCTCTCATCAAAAGTAATGCTAACCTTAGTAACTTAGCGGCTTTTAAAGTTCGTGCTTTTTTTAGTATGAAACCTATTCAGAAAGCAGACCCTTTGTTATTAGCAGGAAGTGTACCCCAACACGCAC
This sequence comes from Cytophagales bacterium, assembly GCA_947457925.1. Taxonomy (GTDB): domain Bacteria; phylum Bacteroidota; class Bacteroidia; order Cytophagales; family Thermoflexibacteraceae; genus JAAFKA01. The sequence goes on from CANGYA010000042.1 coordinate 19,520, forward strand.
AGAGCAAAGAAAAAGGCTTTGCGGATTTAGAGTTGGTTTTATTTGCTAACTATGATGTTAAAGACTTTACTACGGAGTTCAAGAGTTTGAATGTATCTGTAATGGCTTCTAACAAAGAGTTTAGAACTGTTACAGTGAAAGCCCCTATCAACAAAATAGAGGCTCTTAGCAATTTGCCTTTTGTGCAGTGGGTAGAACCCATAGCTCCGCCCATGGTAGCAGAAAATGTGGCGGGTAAAAACAACCACAGGTCAGCCATTTTGGATTTTGGCACTCGTAATTTGACAGGTGATGGTATTCGTATAGGTATTTGGGACGGTGGACAAGCAGGACCCCACTTAGATTTTGGCAACAGAATGACTGTGGTGGAAAATGTACCGTCCGACAGCCATGCTACTCACGTATCAGGGACAATGGCAGGTGGTGGCGTGCTTGACCCACGTGCAAGAGGTATGGCGGCGGGTGCCTTGGTGTACTCTCACGATTTTGCAGGTAATATCCCTACGGAAATGCAAAATGCCATTAACAATTTTAATATTGTTTTGACACAAAACTCTTATGGAGGTGGAGATGCCAGCGTAAACTGTACGACAAGAGATGGTTATACCACAACTACCAGAAATAGAGATTTGTTGATGAACAATAACCCAAGTTTTATGCACGTCTTTTCGGCGGGTAACTCTCAGTCTGTTTGTGTGAATGGTTGGGGTACAACTACAGGAAAAGCCGATAAAAATAACTTGACTTGTGCCAATGTAACCTCTACAGATGCAATTAGTGGCAGTAGTAGTTTTGGACCTTTGGCAGATGGTCGTATTAAGCCAGAAATTTCGGGAGTGGGAACAGATGTATATTCTACCTACCCAGACAATACTTATGCGACAATCAGTGGTACTTCTATGGCTACGCCCGGCGTGAGTGGTACGGTGGCACAGCTTTACCAAAGATTCCGCCAACTAAATGGCAATGCTTTCCCATTGTCTTCACTTATCAGAGGCGTTGTTTGTAATACAGCAGACGATGTTAATAATGTGGGACCAGATTACCGTACAGGTTTTGGGCGTATCAACGGTTTGCGTGCCGTAAAAGTATTAGAAGCTAATAACTATACAATTAATACCATCTCAACGGGTGCTACGATTGACTTTCCAATAGCTATTCCCGCCAATACTTCGGAGTTTAAGGTTATGCTTACTTGGAATGACCCCGCAGCATTGGCAAATGCAAATCCGTCTTTGGTGAATAATCTCAATTTAACGGTGATAGACCCTACCACCAATACGATTTTGCCTTGGACACTCGACCCTGCCAATCCCGGTAATTTGGCGGTACGTGCTGTAAACAACAGAGATAACATAGAACAAGTTACGATTGCGAACCCTGCGGCGGGTAATTATATTTTGAGAGTAAACGGTGCTGCTGTTCCTTCGGGTCCTCAACAGTATGCCTTGACTTGGGAGGTAAACCAACCGTATTTAGAACTTACTTTCCCTTCGGGCAATGAAGTTTTGCAACCTAATACTGTTGCTACAGTGCAATGGAATGGTGCAGGTATTACGGCTAACCAAACTTTAGAATATTCTACAGACAACGGAGCAACTTGGATTGCTATTTCTACTACTATCCCTAATACGGCACGTAGTTTTGATTGGGATGTACCCGCAGGTATAGTTACAGGTCGTGCTTTGGTAAGAGTAAGCCAAGCAGCCTTGAATAACACAAGTGCAGCTAATTTTCACATTATAGGCACACCATCGGGCTTTTCGGCTACGGCTGCGTGTACACCAACAGGCAATGACCTTTCTTGGTCGGCAGTAACAGGGGCGACAGGTTATGATGTGATGTTATTGAATACTACCACAGGTGTATGGAATATTATTGGTGCAAACATAGCAACTACTACATTTAGCCATACAGGTTTAACGGCAGGTACAGACTATTGGTATGCAATAAGAGCAAGAAATAATACTAATTTAGCAGTTGGGCAAAGAACAACTGGGGTTCGTATCACAGCAGGTAATGCAAACATACCGACTGCCCCTATTGCACCCAGCGTAAGTATATGTACGGGCAATACAGCTACTTTAACGGCATCTGGTGGAGGCAATTACACATGGTACAATGCAGCCGTAGGTGGTACTGTATTATCTACAAATGCTACTTATACCACACCTAACTTAGCTGCCAATACTACTTATTATGTAGAACGTAAAAGTGATTTTAGTGGTAATGTAGGGCTTGTAAATAATGCAACAGGTACAGGTGGTGCTTCTACAGCCCCACAATCTTTGTTATTCACAGTATTCAATCCTTCTACTTTAGTTTCTGCAACCATTTATCCGGGTGCTGCGGGGAATGCCATCTTAGAATTGAGAGATGCAGGTGACGTGGTAATTACCTCTACAACAAGAGTAATTACACCAGCAGAGGTAAATACACCTGTAAGCATGACCCTAAATTGGAACTTGTCAGCAGGAAATTATAGATTGAGCCGAAGTACAGCCAGTATAGATTTATACAGAAATTTGACAGGAGCAGTTTATCCTTATGTATTGCCTAATGCACTGACCATAACAGGTAGTACGGCAAGTACAGCAGACCCTTACTATTGGGCATATAATTGGGTAGTAACCTCTCAAAGCTATTGCCCAAGCCCAAGAACTGCGGTAAACGTAACTATCAATGCCACTCCTGCCCCAGCTATTAGCTATGGTGCTACTAATTTCTGTGGTACTTCTACAGCAACGCCTACTATTAATGGTACATTGGGTGGTACATTCTCGGCTACTCCAGCAGGTTTAACAATCAATGCAACCACAGGACAAATTACCACAGCCACAAGTACAGCAGGTACTTATACTGTTACGTATAGTGTTGCTGCATCAGGAGGTTGTAATGCTGCCACAGCTACAACAACCGTTACGATTGGTACACCTACAGCTACGATTGCCTACGGAAGCCCAACGTATTGTCAAGGAGCAGCTAACCCAACCCCAACTATTACAGGGGTAGCAGGTGGTCTATTTAGTTCTACTACAGGTCTAAACTTTGTAAGTACAAGCACAGGACAAATCAACTTGGCAACAAGTGCAGCAGGAGTTTACGTTGTTACTTACACTATAGCAGCAGCTAACGGTTGCCCACAAGTAACTACAACCACCAATGTTACGATTAATGCGGGACCAAGTGTACCAAATTTTGGAACGGCTAACACTACTTTTGCAGTAGATATTAATGCAGGTAGCCCAACGTTCAATAGACCTTTGGAAGGTGTCCCGCCAACGGCTTTATCTACAGCTACGGCGACTCGTTACCAAACTTTTACTATTGTTCCGCCTGTTACAACAACCTACCAAATAGACCATACGAATAGTACAGATGCGTTTTTAGTATTGTATCAAGGTACTTTTATTCCAACAACACCTTTGGTAAATGCCTTAGCAGCTAATGATGATGGTGGTGGTGGTACAAATTCAAGAATTAGTTTGAATTTAATTGCAGGACAAACCTATATTGTGGTAGCCACTACTTTTGATAATGGAACTTCAGGAACAGGTAGCATTGTAATTACACCTTCTTTGACACCTCCTCCAGCAACTACACGTTGTCAGGGTGTGGGTACAACAAGTTTTGCAGCCACAGCGACTAATGCCACTTTAAGCTACAGCATTAGCCCTGTCGGAGCAGGTACTATCAATGCAGCAGGTTTAGTTACTTGGAATGCAGCCTTTAACGGTGTAGCAACCATTACGGCAACTGCCACAGGTATAGGTACTTGTTCAGCAATTACAAGAACAAATACAGCTACAATAACAGTAAATCCGGGTACGCCAGCTACATTTAGCTATGCAGGTTCACCGTATTGTATTACAGACCCTAATCCTTCACCTACTTTCTCTGGTGGTGGTGTGGCAGGTACGTTTTCGGCAAGACCTGCGGGTTTAGTATTTGTAAGCACTTCAACAGGTCAAATTAACTTAGCTGCGAGTGCAGGTGGTACTTATACGATTAAGAATACGCCACTTTGCGGTACAGCAGACTCAACTACTATTGTCATTCGTTCTTTGCCTATTACCACAGCACCAACTAATGCGACAACTTGTGTAGGCGGTTCAGCTACATTCACAGCCGTTGCTACGGGTGCAACAGGTTACCAATGGCAAGAAAGAGTGGGGGCAGGTGCTTTTGCAAATATTACAAATGGCGGTGTGTATGCAGGTGCAACAACAACTACGCTTACATTGTCAGGAGCTGGTCTTACAGCAGGTTTTGATGGTAACCAATACAGATGTGTCATTACAGATGCTTGCGGTAACGTAACCACTACACCTGTTACTTTGACTATCAATGTGCCTTCTTTAACTTTAGGTACAATACCTTCTGTAAACTTATTGGCTACTTCATTCACCATACCTTATACAGCTATCGGTGGAGGTGCTAACCAATACTCTATTACTACAGGTACGCCTAATGCTATGGCGGGTTTTGTGCCAGTAACAAATGCAGCTATTACGACAAGCCCTCTAACGGTTACGATTCCTGCGTCTGCAATAGGTACTTACAACTTTAACTTAACACTAAGAAACACGACTACAGGTTGCGTATCGGCAGTAATTCCATTTACATTAACAGTAACTTTGGTTTGTCCAACGGTTACAAGATTATTTGTAAATAAAAATGTAGTAGGTGGTTTAAATAATGGTACATCTTGGGCGAATGCCTTTACAGAGTTATCTGAAGCATTGCGTTATTCTCAAAGTTGCCCTGTAGTTACAGAAATTTGGGTAGCAAGAGGTACTTATTTGCCTTTGAGAGATGCTAATGATAACCTCACACCCGCAGACCCACGTACAAGACAGTTCAGATTAACAAGTAATTTGGCGGTGTATGGTGGTTTTGTAGGTACAGAAACTGCACTTTCTCAAAGAGTATTGAATACAACTAACGAAACTATTTTGTCTGGCGATATAGACGGTACTGCTGGTTTCTCTGCGGGTGATACTTATAATATTGTTGTTACTTCCAATCCAGTTAGCAACCTTATTTTAGATGGTTTTGTATTAACGGGCAATAATGGTATCAATACAGGTGCTTTTAATTGTAACCAAACTATTGCGGGTGCGTCAAGTATCACTTTGCGTAATAACGACTTCCGTAACAACAGAATTGTAACAACAGGTACAACTAATGCGTTAGGTGCAGCTGCCTTTATCAGAGGAACAGCTACGGCTGTTTTGACAGCAACCATAGAAAATACCTTGTTTGTAAACAACACGACCAATACGCCTGCGGGTGTGCTTGCGGCAGGTGGTGCAGTGAATATTGATGTACCGAATGGTAGTGGCACATTTAACAACTGTATTTTTGCCAACAATGCCCATCTTGGCAACTCAGCACAAGGCGGAGCTATGCAAGTTACAAATGGTACTTTTACACTGAATAATTGTGTATTTGTTGGCAATTCCAATGCTGCGGCTAATGGTGGTGCTTTGTTGATTTTCCCTAATGCAGCAGGAACTTCGGCAACGCTAAACAACAATACCTTTGTGAATAATACCACAGGAGGACTTGGTTCTCATATTCGCAATTCAGGAACAGCACACCCAACCACTATTAAAAACTCTATTTTCTGGGGTGGTGGTGCAAATCGAATTTCTAATAGTGCAAATCCAATTACCATTTCTTACTCTACCTTAGAGGGTGGTAATGCGTCTATTGTCAATGTGGGTACAGGCACAAACACCTTTAACACAAGTTTGGGCAATGCAAGTGCCAACCCATTATTTGCGAATATAGCTAATCCAATAGGTGCAGATAATATTTGGCGTACTGCTGATGACGGTGTAGCTATTGCGACTTGTTCGCCATTAGTAGATAGTGGTGATGCCGTAGGTGTACCAACTACAGACATCTTGGGTAATCCTCGTTTTGATATGCCCGCAGTAGGGACGACTTCTATCACTGATAGAGGGGCGTATGAAGTGCAAGCTCCTTTGAGCATCTCCTTTAATACAACAATACCTGTGCAGGTAGGAGAAACATCTTTTGTTATTCCTTACATAAATGCAACAGGTAGCCCTAATCAATACAGTATCACAGCAGGAACTCCAAGTGCTTTAGCAGGTTTTGTAGTAGTAACGAATGCAACTTTGCCAACTTCGCCTATCACAGTGAATATTCCTGCCAATAGTCCTGTTGGTGCATATAATTTCAATTTAACAGTAAG
>CANGYA010000043.1 GCA_947457925.1 Cytophagales bacterium
ATAGTTTTGTTACATTATAGTTTCTGCCATAACACTTTTCCTTTGGCTTGGTTTACTTCTTTCCAACTTTCTACATCAAATTCTAACAAAACAGCCCCACAAGGTGGCAACATAAACGGTTTGGCGGTAAGGTATTCTAACAAAAAAGTAAGACTCATGTTATGATTGACAAATATAGCTTTTTGGGCGGTATCGGGTATTTCATGAATTGCCGTCAATAATTTTTGTACCGAAGCATTGTAAAGCTCTTTGGAGGCTTGTAGTCTGTCTGTATCAAATTGCAACTGTTCGGCTATGAATTGGGCAGTGGTATAGGCTCTTACGGCTTGGCTTGTCAAGAAAATATCAGGAAAAAAGCCTTGTGCTTGCAAATCTTTGCCTAACAAAGAAGCCATTGAAAAACCTTTGGGTGTCAATTCTCGGTCATAATCTTTGATGTAGGGGCTTTCTTGTTCGGCTTCGGAGTGCCTGATGAGGAAAATAGTTTTCATAAAAACACAGATAAGAAATAGTAGGTTCAAAAAGTATTTTGACACTTTTCCCACCTTGAAGGGCAAGAAAAGTGTCATTGCAATAGATTTAGTATTTGGCAACCCAAACTTGAATGCCCAATTTTTCACTTACTTCTTTAATTTTTTCACTAGCACTTTTTTCATCACTAAACTCTACCCCATACGTTACTCTGTAGAGTTTGCCGTCTTTGCTACTTACCACCATGCTATTTACGCCTTTGTTGTCTATGCCCACTTTGGCTTTATTGGCTTTGTCTTCTGATGAAAAACTACCCAATACAATATAAAATTTACCTGCTTGTGCTTCTTTTGCCTTCGGCATATTTTCTGTAACAACGGTAGGCGTGCTATTCTTTTTAGGAGTAGTAACCGAAGGAGTTTCAAATTTTTCTTTGTCTTCTCTTTCTGGTTCAACGATGGGTATGTTTTTACCAGAATTATCCCCTTGTTCAGCCGTAATTACGGTTTCAGGTTTTTGTCCTTGGAAATTCTCGTAAGATTTCTTTTCAGATACATTCACAGCTACGGCATTGTCGCCTCCTGCAAAGAAAGAACGGAATCTGTCCATTGCATCTTTTTGAGTAAACAAATAAATAAGGAATGCAAAAACAAACAATAGTGGAATGACCACTAACCACCACACCAATTCAGAACTTTTCCATTTTTCTTTTTCGTCTTCCAATGTCATAGTTTCTGATGTTGTTGTATTTTTAGGTTTAGATTTAACAGCTATTTCTTCTTCTTGTTTGTTAGTCGCATGAATAGTTTGGTACGCAATTTTGGGTAGCCCGAAACTATCTCCTACAAAATTTTGTACTTCCTCTGCCACAAAACGTAAATTCCCAGCATCATCTTTCAAAAATTTGCCTAATCCCGCCACTTCATAACTCCCAAAAATAGTAATTTGGGTGCGTAACGTAGCTACAAAGTCTTTTACTTGTTCTTCAAAATCTGTTTCTGTTATATTTTCTGCTTCTAAAACCGCATTTTTTAACAAGTGATTATCGTCTATTTCATATTCAAGGAAAGTAATATGACGGCGAGGTGGCAATATTTCTTCGCCTACCATTTCGGCATGAGTGGTGCTTACTGTAAATGTCCCTAAACGGGGTACGACTATCTTGTTATGTTGTGCTAAAAGTGCCGTAAGATGTTTGACTATCATTATTGATTTGATGTCGTTATAGAAAAGGAATAAAGTAAAAGTAAAATTAAGACAAAATAGGCGGTACTATTATGCCAATATAAAGTAAATAAAATCACACCAAATAAGCAAGTTTTATTTACAATGACCACTAATTTATCAATCCTTAGTCTTTAAAAAAGTCATCTAATAACTTTTTCTTGTTGTCCACAGGCGGATTTTCGGGTTGTGGTGGCTTTTCTTCTGTAAAAAAACTATCTAACAATGATTTTTTCTCCTTGCTTTCTGGCTTTGGTGGATTTTGTGTCAAACTTTTGTCTGTTTCTTCAAAAAACTGCTGCAAATCTACCTTCTTTTTTTCTTGTAGTCCTTCTTGTGGCACATTGCTGTTAAACTGTTCAATCATTTTTCGCCTTTCCGCCTCCCGTTTTCGCCTTTCTTCTTCTTGTTGTTGGCGGTCTTGTTCTATACTTTGCCCAAAAGCCTGTTCCAATCTTTTTTGTTGGTTAGCTTCCTTCTGCTTTCTTTCTTTTTCCTCTGCCTCTTTCAACTCCCTGTCCAATTTATCCATTTCTTGTTTCAACAAAAATTCGCCTTGTGTATTCGCCAGCACCTTATCACTTTCAGAAATACCGTTTAGAATATCCGCCTCCATTTCTGTTCGCAAAAGTTCTTGGTCAAAACTTTCGTGCATGACCATATCCAAATCTTGCAAATACTCCGTAACTTCTTTCTGTGTTTTGGCATTTTGCATACGTGCTGTCATCACCATTTCACGAGATTTCAGTTCTTGCAACTGCCACTTCATTTTATTGAGTTGTTGCTCCAACTGTAATACAACTTTGGTAATATTTTCATACAAAGTTTGGTATTGGGCAGCTTGTTGTTCTTCGGTTGCTTTTTGGTTGAGGTATTCTTGTGCCTCTGCGTCTTTCCTGCTTTTTACAGCTTGCATAGCTTTTTGCTGCAAAGCCTCCGCATTTTTGCGGTGTTGATGCAGTTGTTGAGCCAATTCTTTTTGGTTGGCAGTCGTTTGTTGTAAAGTAGTCTGATGTTTTTGTATCGCCAATTCAATTTCACGTAGAGCCACCTTCATCACCTTTTGCGTTTCTTCTTCGGGTGAAAGTTGCGTTTGTGGTTGCTCTTTTTTCTGTTGCCACAAATCCATTAGACGTTTTCCAAATTTTGACCACATAGACCTTGCTATATAAATAAAGTGTAAACTAATAGTTTATGAATAACTCCTTCTTAGCCCTCCCTGTGGGCGGTGCGACGTTTCGCAGGGTTGGGTGGGGCTATAGCAAAAAATTATTCATAAACCCTAATAAAGTTATGAAAATGAATCAAATTCAGCACTTCATTGGTAAGGAAAATAAGTAAAATCTACTAAAAAATTTATCTTTTCAAACAGCCTATACGGTTATCTCCACACTATTATTTTCTAAGTCTAAACACACACTTTCATAATAACCGTCCCCCGTCCAACGAGGCTCACCAATAATCCGCACACCCTCTTGGCGAAGTTGCTCTGTAAGGGCATTTACCTTTTCTACACTGCCCACCGCCACCGCAAAATGAGCCAAGCCCAATGTTGCTGGACTTGTATATTCTCTAATTATTTTTGCCATACTTTGAAGGTGCATCAACTCTAAACGGCAACCATTGCCCATACTAAGAAAATAAGACGAGAAGCCCTTTTTTTCGTTTACGTACAAATCTCCTGCCACCACCCCAAAATATTTTTCATAAAAGGCTTTCATACCTTCTAAATCTTGTACCCAAATAGCCAAATGTGTGATATACATACGTTTATAAACAATGAAACCGTTAGCTTACTAACGGTTTTATTGTCAAAGGGTTTAGTTTAGGCTTCTCTCATATTATGAAACACTGCCGTAACGTCTTCGTCTTCCTCAAATTTTTCTATCAAGTTAGAAATTTCTTCGGCTTGTTCATCTGTCAATTCAGTGGTAGTTGTTGGAATACGTTGTAATTCCGCCCCCATAATTTCAAACTTCCGTTCCTCCAACGCATCACGCATGATACCAAAATCACTGAAAGCCGTATAAATCACCAACTCTCCATCTTCGTTCAACTCTGTTTTTTCCAAACCCGCATCAATCAATTCAAGTTCCAATTCTTCTATATTCAAACCTTCAGCTTTTAGCTTGAACACGCCTTTGCGGTCAAACATAAAATCCAAAGAACCCGTTTTGCCCAATGTACCGCCAGCACGAGTGAAGTAGCTGCGTACACTTGCCACCGTCCTTACGGGGTTGTCTGTGGCACACTCCACCAAAATAGCAATGCCATGTGGAGCATAACCTTCATATACCACTTCTTCATAATCTTTTTCATCTTTAGAAGAAGCCTTTTTCACAGCAGCCTCTATACGGTCTTTGGGCATATTGGCAGCCTTTGCGTTTTGCATAATCATACGCAAAGTAGGGTTGTTGGTCGGGTCGCCACCGCCTTGTTTTACTGCCATAGCTATTTGCCTGCCAAATTTGGTAAAGGTTTTCGCCATATTTGCCCATCTTTTGAGCTTACGAGTTTTCCGAAATTCAAATGCTCTTCCCATTGTAGATATATAAATTGGTTATCAGTATAGAATTTTAACAATTAGCGTAAATCAACTGCAAAATTAATGATTTTGTACTACATAAAAGCTATTTTGTAGTATCTTAGAAAAAAACTAAGCAAGCAAAGCATAGCTTTTCAGTGTTTTTTTGCTTCTTGATGATGTAAATAAAAATAATTCTGAAAAAAACGCAACATATTTGCAAAGTTCAAAAAAGTTGTTACCTTTGCACTCCGAAATCATTAAAGGGTCTCATGGCCGAGTGGCTAGGCAGGGCTCTGCAAAAGCCTCTACAGCAGTTCGAATCTGCTTGAGACCTCAAAAGGTTTTCATAGTTTGATTGTTTTAGTTGTGATAAGGGAAACGCCTAAAAAATATTTTTTAGGCGTTTTTTTTTGTTTAATGCAAGCATTTTCATAGTTTTAGCTACTGAACCGTTTTACACTAAAACATTCTAAAATTATGTTGGACTTAAATCCATTTTATCAGTTAATAGAAAACTGTATCCGTAGCTTGGGCGTAGACCCTGCGGTTTGTAGAGGTCAAAAACCCGGACAATGGGACTTGAAAAAAGGCTCTGCAAGTGTGTGGGTAGATGTTTTCTTGTCTTCACAAGACGAAAACTATGGCTATTTCCAAACTATGGCTCCTATCTGCCAAATTCCTACTGCCAATAAAGAGGCTTTTTTTAAAGAAGGTTTAGAAATTAACCACCAATTATACGGTGTGAGTTTTACAGTCTATAAAGATTGGTTGTACCTCAAAATGATTAGAGAATTAGCGGGGCTTGACCAAAACGAGGCTTTGGCTATGCTCAACCGTACAGGAGTATATGCAGACCAATATGACGACCACTTCAAAAATAAATACCATAACGCAGGTGGTGGCGACAGACCAGCGTGGACGTAATAAAAAAGAAATTCATCTTATAAAAAATCCCTTAAACACAATTTGTATTGTGTTTAAGGGATTTTTTATGCCTCTAAAACAAAAAAAGTAAAAGCTGTTGCTTTTACTTTTAGTTTCATCAAACTTTGATTTCTACATCTACGCCACTTGGCAATTCCAATTTCATCAAAGCATCTACAGTCTTAGGACTTGTAGAGTAGATGTCTAACAATCTCTTGTAAGTACATAATTGGAACTGCTCACGAGATTTTTTATTTACGTGAGGTGAACGTAATACTGTGAAGATTTCTTTCTCTGTAGGCAACGGAATAGGACCACTCACTACTGCATTGGTTGCCTTTACAGCCTTCACAATCTTTTCGGCAGATTTATCTACCAAGTTGTGGTCGTATGATTTTAATTTGATACGAATTTTTTGACTGCTCATTTGTATAAGTATTTTAAAAGTTATCTGAAAAGATGACATTTCAGTTAGAAATGCCATCTTGACAACTAAGATAATTATTCTTTACTTCCTTTTGCCTTAGCAATTACGTCTTCGGCAATGTTATTTGGAACTTCTGCATAGTGCGAGAACGTCAATGACGCAGAGGCACGACCAGAAGACAATGTACGCAAGGTAGTTACATACCCAAACAATTCAGACAAAGGTACATCTGCTTTCAAGATTTGCGCACCTGCTTTGCCTTCCATGCCTTTCATCATACCACGGCGGCGGTTTAAGTCGCCAGTGATAGGACCTGTAAATTCGTCAGGCGTTACCACTTCTACAGCCATGATTGGTTCTAACAATTTCGGTTTACACTTGCGACCAGCTTCTTTAAAGCCCATACGTGCAGCCAATTCAAAAGACAAAGCATCAGAGTCCACTTCATGGTATGAACCATGGAATAAACGAACTTTAAAACCTGTCATTGGATAACCTGCCAATGAACCGTTTGTCAAACAAGCCTCAAAACCTTTTTGAATAGCAGGGATAAATTCTTTTGGAATTACACCACCTACAATGTCATTTGCAAATTGTAAGCCTTCTTCTTTACCGTCATCACGAGGTCCGATTTCAAATACAATATCGGCAAATTTACCTTTACCACCAGATTGTTTTTTGTAAACCTCTTTGTGTTCAGTAGTTGAAGTGAAGTGTTCTTTGTAGGCAACTTGCGGCGCACCTTGATTAATCTCTACGTTGAACTCACGTTTCATACGGTCAATAATAATCTCTAAGTGCAACTCGCCCATACCTCTCAAGATAGTTTGACCTGTTTCTTGGTCTGTATGTACTCTCAAAGTTGGGTCTTCTTCTACTAACTTAGAAATAGCCTTAGACATTTGGTCAACGTCTGCTTGTTTCTTCGCCTCAATCGCATAACCAATAACTGGTTCTGGGAATGACATAGCTTCTAACACAATTTTACCGTCTGATTCTCCAACTAAAGTATCACCAGTACGAATATCTTTGAAACCAACACCCGCACAAATATCACCTGCTTCGATATCATCGATTGGGTTCTGTTTGTTGGCGTGCATTTGCATCAAACGAGAGATACGTTCTTTAGAGCCAGTACGCATATTTACGATATAAGAGCCTTTTTCCAAACGACCCGAATACACACGCATAAAACATAGACGACCTACGAATGGGTCAGTCGCAATTTTAAATGCTAATGCTGTAAATGGTTGGTCTGGTTTTGCTTCTCTGATTTCTTCTTTCTCTGTGTCTGGGTTTGTTCCTTTTACAGGAGGCAAATCCAGTGGACAAGGCAAGTATTTTACTACTGCGTCCAACATAGATTGTACGCCTTTGTTTTTGAAGGCAGAACCGCACAACATAGGGAAGAAAGACATCGAAACTACACCTTTACGCAAGGCTGCATGAATTTCTGCCTCTGTGATAGACGCTGGGTCGTCGAAATATTTTTCCATCAACTTCTCATCTACCTCTGCTACAGCTTCCAATAAATTATTTCTCCATTCTTCAGCTTCTTCTCTTAAATCGGCAGGGATAGCAATTTCTTGGTAGGTTTTACCTTTATCTTCTTCAGACCAGATAATGCCTTTCATTGTAATTAAATCCACCACACCCTTGAAAGTATCTTCAGCACCAATTGGAATTTGCAAAGGAACAGGCTTAGCACCAATTTTCTCCTTCACATCTCTTACCGCCTTGAAAAAGTCTGCACCAGCTCTGTCCATTTTATTTACGAACACGATACGAGGCACTGTGTACTTGTCAGCCTGACGCCAAACCGTTTCAGATTGAGGCTGCACACCTGCCACCGCACAAAGTAACATTACAGCACCGTCTAATACACGCAAAGACCTTTCTACCTCTACAGTAAAATCTACGTGACCCGGTGTGTCGATTACATTGATTTGATAAAGTTTTGTATCAGGAGTTTTTTCACCTTGGATAGTAGGAAAATTCCAACTTGTAGTAATCGCAGCCGAAGTGATAGTGATACCTCTTTCTTGCTCTTGCTCCATCCAGTCGGTAGTAGCTGCACCATCATGCACCTCACCAATTTTGTGTGTCAAACCTGTGTAATACAAAACCCTTTCAGTAGTGGTGGTTTTGCCCGCATCGATGTGAGCCATGATGCCGATATTTCTTAAAAATTTTAAATCCTTTGCCACAATTGTAAAAGTTTATAGAGAAATTAGAATTTGAAGTGAGAGAATGCCTTGTTAGCTTCCGCCATTCTGTGCGTATCATCTTTCTTCTTCACAGCTGCACCTTCGCCCTTAGAAGCCGAAATAATTTCGCCTGCTAATTTTTCAGTCATGCTTTTTTCGCTGCGTCTGCGAGCATAGTCTATCATCCACTTGATACCTAATGATGTTTTGCGGTCAGGTCTTACTTCTGTAGGCACTTGGAAGGTTGCCCCACCAACTCTACGACTTCTTACCTCAACGGAAGGCATTACGTTGTTCAATGCCTTTCTCCAAACTTCAAGGCCGCTAACTGCTTCGCCACCTTTACTCAACTTTTGTTCTACTACTTCTAAAGCTCCGTAGAAGATGCTGTAGGCGATACTCTTTTTACCGTCATACATTAAGCTGTTCACAAACTTTGTTACCAAAGTGTCACCAAACTTAGGGTCAGGTAAAACGTACCGTTTTTTTGGTTTCGATTTTCTCATTTTTATTTGAAAGTATATAAATTGAAACACCTTTATCTAAAGGCGTGCAAAGGTAGGCAATTTATTTGATAAGAAAAAAATATGTTTGTTTTTATTTCTGTAGCCAAGTTTAAAAAAACTGATTATGAGATACTTTTGCTACCTTTGCCGAAAAGATACTTTTATGCTTAAAAGCCAATACATATTAATAGGTGCGGGGGTAGTTGTCATAGCTTTGTTGAGCTTATTACCCAAAACGGTAGTTAAGAATTTGGACAAAGAAGTGGCTGAAACGCCTACTGCGTCTGCCGTACCGCCACAAGATAGTGTGCAAAGCAATGTAGAAGAATTGCACAAAGCTACACTAAGCCCCGAACAGCAAGCTACTTTACAACAACTCAACGAACTTTTTGTGAAAGCTAAAGATGAAAAAGAAAAAACTCGTTGGTTAGACTCTATTGTTTTTGTATTACAAAGTGCCAATAAATACGATACGGCTGCTTCGATTGTCGGTAATTTTGCTACGCAATATGCTTCGGCAGAGGTGCAAATGCGTGCTGGTGATGCGTACATGGGAGCTTTTCAGTTTAGTATGCAACCCCAAAAAGCCCAAGAGTTAGGGAGCAAAGCTCGTGGTTTTTATGAAAAAGTATTAGCCCAACAGCCGAATAACAGTGAGGCAAAAGTAAAGGTGGGACTTACGTATGTGTCTTCGCCTAATCCTATGCAGGGTATTCTGTTGATTCGTGAGGTGTTGGCACAAGAGCCTGATAATCAATTTGCTATCATGAGTTTGGGTAAATTGTCTATGCAGTCGGGGCAATATGACAAGGCCATTGAGAGATTTAGAATGTTGTTGGAATTAGATGCAGAAAATATTGAGGCTAAATTTTTATTGGCGGTAAGTTTATTAGAATCGGGCAAAAAAGATGAGGCTACTCAATTATTAAAAGAGTTACAAGCTACCACACAAGACCCTGCGGTGAAGATGCAAGTAGAAAGTTTGTTGAAACAGCAATAATATTGTTTACAAAAATATTACCAATAAAATGTTTACTACTAACAGTCCTTTGAGAACTGTTAGTAGTAAAATCTACGGATTACTGTTGCTACAAGTTATACAAACTCACAAGAGAGTAAAATTATTTCTTCACTTTTGGGCTGGCTTGTTTAACTAATTCTGCGTACCATTCTTCACCGTATTTGCGTATCAGTGGGGCTTTCAGAAATTCGTACAAAGGCACAGCTAAATCTTTTCCAAAATGACAAGCAGGATTGCAAATATGCCAACGGTGATAGTTCAACGCCTCAAAGTCATCATATTTTGTAATCCGAATAGGGTAGAGATGACAAGAAATAGGTTTTTGAAAATCTATTTTGCCATTTGCGTGGGCTTGTTCTATTCCACATTTGAAATGCCCTTTTTTGTCATACCAACCGTATGCACATTCGCCTGTGTCCAAGATAGGCGTAGAATAATCTCCTTCGCTGTCTTTTACATAAAAACCTTGTTTTTCTATAGCTGCAATGCCTTTCGGGTGTAAATAAGGTTTTACAGTATCATAAATTTCTTCTAAAATAGGTAGCTCTTCGTCTGTCAATGGTGCTCCCAAATCTCCTTCTACACAACAAGCTCCTTTGCATTTATCCAAATTACAAACAAAAAACTGTTCGGCTATGTCATCACTCACGATGGCATTTTCTATAATTATCATATTGAGTTGAATGGCGGTTATATCCTAATACCCATAATCGTGATGTCATCTCTTTGCTCCACTCCTTTCATGTATTGTTGTAAAGTTTGTTCCAACAATATTTTTTGAGAGGCACAATCCAAATGAGCATTTTCTTCTAAAACATTACGCAGGCGTTGTGTACTAAACTTCTCCTTTTGTATGTTGTGTTGGTCGGCTACTCCGTCTGTTGTTAGGTAGAGCATCGCACCTAATTCCAAATCTATTGCATTATTCGTAAAAGTTTTCATTTTGTAATCTTTTCGGTAGATACCGCCTATAGAAGTTCTATCGCCCCGTATTTCTTGCAGTTTTTGCCCTTTTTGAAGGTAATACAAAGGTCTGCGAGTACCCGCAAAAGTTACTTTGGTGTGTGTTTCATCTGTGGTTTCAAACAAGCAGAGAACTATGTCCATACCATCATTGTTCACTGTATCTTGTTGTTTCAGAGCATCTACTACTGCGTGGTCTAACAGTTGCAAAATCACAGCAGGATTGTATTCTCTGCGTATCTTCACAATTTCGTTTAGTAAATTACCACCTACCATACTCATAAAAGCACCCGGTACGCCATGTCCTGTACAATCTACCACCGCCATAAAGGTTTTTAGGGTGTCCATGCCCTCGTCAGAAATTTCTGCCAGCCAATAAAAATCTCCTGAAACAATATCTTTGGGTAAATACGTAATAAAATTATCTTTGAAAGCCTCTTGTAATTCTTTTTCACTTGGTAAAATTGTATGTTGGATAGTTTGTGCATACCGAATACTGTCTGTGATATTGCGGTTTTTCGCCTCCAATATTTCATAAGTATCTGTAATCACCCGATACGACCTTGCGTTTGCCAAAGCTACCGCCACATAAGAAGCTAAGGCTTCCAATAATTTT
The DNA here is from genome assembly GCA_947457925.1 of Cytophagales bacterium. GTDB lineage: Bacteria > Bacteroidota > Bacteroidia > Cytophagales > Thermoflexibacteraceae > JAAFKA01. Next base: position 10,887 of record CANGYA010000043.1, read on the forward strand.
ACATCTATCTCATTGTAGGCGTGTGAGTTGCGACTCTGTACGGTTAATACGCCCAATTTTTCACTTTCATAGACCAAAGGCAAATAGATAATAGAACGAGGGGTGTTTTCATCAAATTTAATTGCATTTTTTTGCACATAAGCAGCCCTATCTACTTCTAAGTCTTTGATAATGATAGATTTTTGATTAATAAAACACCAAGAAGAAAGTTTATCTTCGTTGAATAATGGTTCTGAATGATAATCTTTAATTTGTCCATTATCCAAGAAGTTTTTAAACTCTATTAAACCTTTTTCTTCATTAGGTACACCCACACCAAATACGCCTGCGTCCATTAATGCACTTACGTGCTTGTACAATGCACGCACCAACATATTGATGTCCAACAAAGCTGTAATTTCTTGTCCGATATTACTAATTGTTTGGATATTCTGATAGGTGTGTTCTATTTCGTTTTTTTGTTCCTCGATTTCATCTCTTTGCTTAGAGATTTTATCTTTTTGCTTTCTGATACTTCTTGCAAACAAAATGGTACTAACAAACCCAATAAGCATTACAAACAATAGAAGCACTGCAAAAATAAGATACCGTTGTTCGGCTTCTGCCAACTGCTCTAAGGCAATACGTTTGGTTACTTCACCTTTAAATTGTTCTTCTATTCGATGAAACATCGTATCTTTGGCTATCAATACTTGCGTCATCTTTTCTATTACCTCCTTGGTTTTGGCTTGTGCTTCCTCGTAAGCTACTTCGTTTTCTACCAAAGTGCGTTGTAGGGCTTGTAATTGAGCCAATAAACTTTCTTTTTGTTCTCTTGAAAGCTCACTCGTTTGCGATAACTTGGCGGTTACTTTTTCTATTTCTGTACGAATCAATGTGCCTTTTTGAGCTAAAACCTGCTTTTCTAACTCCAATTCATTGATAATCGTATTAATGTCTTCTTTGTACAGAGAATCTGTAACACTGGTAGAACTACTTTTGATAAGTATGTAAATGTCATTTTCATCAAATTCTTTTCGCAAAATTTCATAACCTTGTACTTCTACTTTTGTAGTTTCAGGAAAAGGCTTAGAAACATCTGGTTGTAGTTTGTGGCGGGCTAATTCAAACTCTCCTCTTTGGTCGGTTTTGTATTCTTCTCCATTTACCCACACTTTTACAGCTTTGATAGGGTTGCCTAATTCGTCTTCAACGGCAATCGTAGCCATTTGGGTAGCAGGGTTGAGCTTTTTAGAGTAGGTAATCGTTACTTTTTCATTCTGTCTATCTACTAAAATATGTTCTTTGGGCATCAAATGCCCACCAATCATGTAATCTATTTGCAGAATATCTGTGTCTGCTGGGAGTTCTACCTTGAAACTTCCGTCTTTGTCTGTTTTCAACTCATAATTTCCGTCTATACCATCTAAACCGACAGACAAGTTCATTTGTGGTTGATTATCACTACTCACTACTTTACCACGTAGGAAGAACGGCGTGTTCGTCATAAAAACTTCCAACTTTTTTTGACTATCTGTATAGTCCCAACTTTGTAGGCGAAGCCCTTTATAACGAGCCGATACTTGTTTCGGGAACATATCTTTGCGTAAAACAAAAGCAAATTCCCCTCTACCGTTGGTTTTGAACTCTAATTTATTGTTAATTGTGATTTCTACGCCTTGCAAGGGTGCTTTTTTCATGTCCAAGACAATGCCATTGATGATAGTTTCTTGGCTAAAAGCTGTAGCTACCCAAAAAAAGCATAGGAAATAGCACCAATAAAAGATTGTTGTTTTCATAGTGAAAACTTTAGTTGATGAATGGCACAAGCCAAAATAAGTTGTGTAAATTTGTGAGTATATGCCTCAAAAATAAAACTACTAAATTTATTGCAATAATAATGCACAAATTAATGAAAAATATTTTTTCCCTTCGGTTTTCAGTCCTTTGTGGCATTTTAATTTGGCTACAAATCTACGTAGGCAATTTGTATGCCCAAAAAGCCGATAATTACGCCTTTGTTACTGCCACCAACAGCAGCTTGATAGATATGAGTGGTAGCACTACGTTGTTTTCTGCGGGTGCTGCCCAGCAAAATTCAGCCGTACTCCCTTTGGGTTTTGATGTTTGGTTTATGGGTGTACGATTTACGACCTTTTCGGTTGCAGTAAATGGTGTCATGCAATTAGGAACAACCCAAATAGCTCCTACAGCTAACCACTATAATATTCCGAATGCACCACGTATTGTGCCGTTTGCCTCTGGACAAGTAGGCGATGGAAATTTTGTGCTAAGCCCTACAGGAAAAGTACATTACAAAACTATAGGCACAGCCCCCAACCGTACTATTGTTGTGGAGTGGCTCAATGTAGGCATAGGGTTGAACAGCAAGGTAGCAGATGCCACTTTCCAACTACTTTTATACGAAACTGCTCCCAGACCAATGACCACACAAGGCGGTAGAATCGAATTTAGGTATGCTCAAATGGAACTATCTGCCTACAATGCACTAATCGGGGTGAGTGTAGGCATTGGCTTAGGTAATAATTTTAAGGCGGTGCAGTATGACGCACAACCACCTGTAGCTACGCTAACAGAGTACAGAGGCACATTGGCAAATGGTGTGTTGCCGACTTTACACAGTACAACGGCTACCACTCGCAGGATTTTCTCTTTTGAGTCGCCAGCCCCAGACGGCAATGTTTCTAATGTAAAAGCCAGCACTTCTGCCACTAATCAGATTGTATTGAATTGGGAAGAAAATGCGACAAATGAAGTCGGCTACGTGATTTACAAATCTCTTGATGGTAATAATTTTAGTTTCCTCAGCCAAGTCAATGGTAGTTTGACATACACAGATACAGATGTAAAACCTTGCAAACCTTACTTTTATAGAATCTATACCGTAACAGAAGGCAAATTAGGGGTGTTACAAGCTACGGCAGACATACGTTATGAAATTACGCAGTCAGGTGCATTAGACATTACAGCCTCTTCCTTGTTTGCTTGCCCTACTAACCCTGCTACAAGCTCTGAAATTAAAGTAAACCCGCCTGCAAATACCAAGTTTATTGACTTCTTTTGGTTAAATAGTCAAAATGATACATTGAATAAAGGCGAAACCTTTTTACCTCCACAAATCGGTAATTATACTGTCATAGGCATACAAGAAGATAGTTGTACGGCTTCAAAATCATTTACAATTACAGAGTGCTGCCCCTTAGACGTGGCAATGCCCACAGCTTTTACGCCTTTTAGTACGCCTGCCAACAACCTATATAAAGTACGTTGTATAAATTGTGAGCAATTTTCTATGCAAATCTATAATCGTTGGGGTATGTTGGTTTTTGAAAGTAATGACCCCGAAATAGGCTGGAATGGAGGCTTGTTCAATGGCAACAAATTGCAAGGAGATGCCTATCAAGTCGTAATTTCCTACGCTGGCTGTGAAAATGGCGAAACAGTGTCTAAAACTCGAAGAGAAGTAGTATATTTATTAGAATAAAACGGCTTAATAAGCAACTTATAGATTGTATTTGCGTAAATCTAATCAAGGAACTTAGGAACAACTTAAACCACTGCATAAATGACATCTTAAATTGATTTAAGGTGTCATTTTTATAATAATTGTACCAAAAAATTGTTTTGCCCCCTATTTTTTTATATTTGTATTTTATCAACCTGACTTTTTATTTATGAATAAATATATTTTTCATATAACCACCTTCTATCTTGTTTTTTTAGCTTTGTACAGCACACAGTTGTATGCACAAGGGTATAATGTGGGGGACGTAGTACATGATTTTACCCTCAAAGATACAAAAGGCAATACCGTAACTCTTAGAAATTACAAAGAAGCCAAAGGTTTTATTATAGTTTTTATGAGTAATCACTGCCCTTTCGCAAAAAAATATGAAAGCAGATTGTTGGCTTTGCATCAAGAATTTGCTGCCAAAGGTTATATCATATTGGCTATCAACTCCAATGATGCCAATAAACAGCCCGAAGATAGTTACGAAAAAATGCAAGAAAAAAATTACCCTTTTCCGTATCTATATGATGAAACGCAAGAAGTAGCCCAACAATTTGGTGCAAAGAAAACACCACAAGTTTTTTTACTGCAAAAGAAAGGGACTAAAATAGAAGTCGTATATACAGGTGCTATTGACGATAGGTATGATGACGAAAATGCCGTAACAGAAAAATACTTAGTAGATGCTATTATACAACTTTCTCAAAATCAGCCTATTAGAATTAATACTTCTAACGTAGTAGGTTGTGGAATTAAGTGGAAATAATCTTTTGTACTAACCAACCTATGAGGCATATCAACTATTTACTATTTTTTTTGGTGCAACTATCCATGATATTGGGTGGGGTGTCGTTGGGCTATGCACAGAATGTCATAGACAGTTTAGAAAAAGTACATAGACAATACGTCCAACAAGATACTCAAAAAGTTTTTTTATTAACAGAGTTAGCTCGTAACTATTGCTTGTTTGCGTACAAAATAGATACTGCGGTTATCTATGCAGATGCAGCCTTGTATTTGGTAAAAAAACTACCTTCGCAAAGAATGTTGGGTTATGCCTTAGACACTAAAGGCGTGGTAGAAAGAAGTATTGGACATTTTGATACCGCCTTGATGTATCACAAAAAAGCATTGCCAATAGCCAATGAAGTACACGACTATTATTTACAACTGATAGTAAATAATAACATAGGTGTTGCTTATAGGCGTATGGGCAACAATGTAGCTTCTTTAGAATATCATTTAGATGCCCTGCGAATAGCAGAGGCGAATAACCACACCAAAGGTATGTCTTACAGCCTCAACAGTTTGGGCAATTTGTACTATTATCTCAAAGACTATGACAAGGCTTTGTATCATTTTCGGAGAGGTTTGGTGTTAGACGAATTGATGAAAAACTCTGTGGGTTTAGCTATTAATTATAATAATGTAGGTAACATTTATAGGCAAAGGTTTGTGTATGATTCTGCGGAATTTTATTTACAAAAATCTTTGAAAATCAATAAAGAAACTAATAATTTCAAAGGTATAGCTATTTGTTATGATGATTTAGGGTATTTGTACTTCAAAATTAACCGCCTTGAAGAAGCAAGAGAATATTTACGCAGGGCTTTGCGGATAGCATTGAGTAGTAAAGATAGGATTTATATAGCCCGTATTTATATGCACTTAGGGCTGTTGTATGTGGCTTTGAAAGAACCACAAGAAGCCTTGTATTATCTGGAACAAGCTATTGTAATGGCAGAAAAAATTGGAGCAAAACAAGTGATTCAAGAAAGTTATGAAAATATATCCATAGCTTACGAACAATTAAAAGAATACAAAAAAAGTTTGGAAAATTATAAAAAATTTATGCAGTATCAAGACACCTTATTAATGGAGGATACGAAAAAACATATTGCATTTTTAGAAGAAAGATTTGAACAAGAAAGTAAAGACGATAAAATTAAGTTGCTCATGACGGAGCAAACACTGAAAGATGCCTTAGTGGAACAACAGAGGTTTGTAGGTATTACCTTAATTGTATTCATTGTCTTGATTCTTATTACTTTGGTAATTTATGTGAGGGCAAACCAACAAAAGTTACAAACTAACCAACAACTTCGCCACCAACAAGAAGCCTTAATTGCCCAAAAAAATGAAATTGAGCTACAAAAAGAATCTTTGAACAGAAGCAATGTTATCAAAGACCAATTATTCTCCATTATCGGGCATGACCTCCGTTCTCCGTTCAATACCCTCAAAGGCTTTCTCCAAATCCTGAAAATGGGTGGAATGACCCTCAATGATGTTACACACATTGCAGCCAGCATAGAAACACAATTAAATTATACACTGTTGTTACTAAATAACTTGTTGTTATGGTCAAAGTCGCAGTTACAAGGCATGACACCACAACCTTCACAGTTTGACTTGCAGGAAGTTGTAGCCCAAAACATGGCTTTGTTGTCTGAAGGAGCAAAGAAGAAGAAAATTACCTTACAAAATCATTTGCCCGAATATTTTTTGGTCTTGGCAGACAGGGACATGATAGACACTGTGATAAGAAATTTGTTGAGCAATGCCATTAAATTCACATTGGAGGGCGGAAGTGTGAATGTAGAGTACGAAAATCATATAGACGAGTACCATGTCTGCCTACAAGACACAGGAATAGGTATGACAGAAAAACAACTACACAACTTATTTACGACAAAACTACACAGCACTTTGGGTACAGCCAACGAAAAAGGAACAGGCTTGGGCTTGATGATTTGCAAAGATTTTATAGAACAAAATGGTGGGAAAATTTGGGTCAAAAGCCAAATAGACAAAGGTAGCCGTTTTTGTTTTTCTATCAAAAAGCCACATTCATAAAAAACTCCCTCTCCAAATAGAGAGGGAGAGCATACATCACTAATGCAACTTCCCAAAATGTATCATCACTTCTGTAATTAAGGCATTGCCACCAAATTCAGAGGAGTTGGGAATTTTATAGCCCAAAATAAATACACTATGTCCAATATTCATTTGTACCGCAGGAATGAGCATGGCTAAGGCATGGTTACCAGAGTACCAATCTGCTATAATACTAAATCTTTTGGTAATAGGCTGCTCAAAGCCCACAATGGCAGCAAAAGGGTGTAAAGGTGTACGACTAATTTCTTGGCGAAACTCGTTGTATTTAACCCTATAACCAAAAAGTTGGTTAGAACCATAGCTAAATCCACCCGTCAAACGAGTTTTTATTTTAGGTATCCTGAAACTCAAATGCCCATAAGCCCAACCGCCTACATCTTGTCTTTCTACTGAAAAAAGCACGTTTTGTCCATACGTGCCTTTGAGTTCCCACGCGTGGGTTATAGAAGGAAAAATTTCCCATACTTTTTTTACACCTAAACCCAGAGATATATTTTTAGAGGCGGGACTTGCCAAGTTATTAATACTAATAGTAGCCTCTGCATTATAGCCCATACCGTATGTCAAAAATGTAAAACTATTCCAATCGACCGTAGGATATGACCAAAAATTAGTTTGGCTTTCGTGGGTAAGTTCCAAAGCTCCTTTATGCACAATATCTGCACTTGGAATCCCTACGATAAGGGACTGAGCAGGTAGTTTTTGCCCTAACAAGAAAATGAAAAATAAAAAAAAGGTACGCCTATACGTTTCCATGAATAAATGATATTAGAATTTGATTAGAAATTTAATTCTTTCTCTTAACGACCTGCTCGCAATTATGTTTCAAGAAATTTTAGTTATTTTACAAAGGCTCTTTTTTTGGTATTTCATTATTTAGACAAGTCTTTATGTTTTCTAAGTTATTGTAAAAGAGTGGCATAGTTCTTAAAAATCATTAATTAGTCCTTACTTTTTTATGTAAAAATAAAAAAGTATGCTTCATTAATTAAATCATATAGATATAAATAACTAATTGATTAATAGGTTTTTAATATACTTTGATTAAAGTAAAGATTCTGTTAATAAAAATTGTCAAAAAAAAAGTTTGCCATAATGTTAAAAATAGTCAATTTTTTTTTTGAATTTTTGCAGAAATTAAGTTAAACTGATAGAGTAAAAGAACAAAGCTAAATGATTGATAATAAAGATTTTTATACAACTTAGCTTGACTTTTACTTTAAAATGTTACATCTTAGTTTCAGCATTAGGAGAAATTCCCCCAACTTACTTTTATACAGTTTGAACAGCCACGTTGAACGGCATCCAACGCAGCTATTATTTTTGGACAATACACAATAAGCTATGCAGAATGAAAAAATTGTAGTAGGATTAGATATTGGCACTACCAAAATCTGTGTGATTGTAGGTAGGCTCGACCAATATAACAAGCTCGAAATTTTGGGCATGGGCAAAGCCGTTTCTGAAGGTGTAAAAGACGGCATTGTAACCAACATTAATAAAACCACAGAAGCTATCAAACAAGCTATTGAAGAAGCAGAAAAAAATTCAGGCATTGATATTCAAGTAGTGAATGTAGGGATTGCGGGCAAGCACATCAAGAGTGCGGTGCATCATGGTAGCATCACACGCAAATCTAACGAAGAAGAAATTACATTGGACGACATCTATCGTTTGACCAACGATATGTACCGAATCGTAACAGAACCGGGCAGTGAGATTATTCATGTTATTCCACAACATTATACCGTAGATTACGAAGAAAATATAAAAGACCCTGTGGGCATGGCGGGCATTAAGTTGGAGGGAGATTTTCATATCATCACTGCCAGCAACAATGCTATCAAGAACATTCGCCGTTGTGTAGATTTAGTAGGTTTACAAGTAGAAAACGTGATATTAGAACCTTTGGCTTCGAGCATGGCGGTATTAGACGAGTTGGAGAAAGAGGCTGGCGTAGCTTTAATAGACATTGGTGGTGGTACTACCGACATTGCCATTTTCTATGAAGGCATCTTGCGCCATACGTCTGTGATTCCGTTTGGTGGCAATATCATCACGTCTGATATTAAGCAAGGTTGCTCTATCATGCAACACCAAGCCGAACAGTTAAAAGTAAAATTTGGTCGTACATTAGCCGAAGAAGCACCAGACAATGAATTAGTGTCTATCCCAAGTTTAAGAGAAAGAGACCCCAAAGAAATTTCTTTGAAAAACTTAGCCTATATCATAGAGGCTCGTATGGAGGAAATTATTGACCTTATCTATGGCGACATTGTGAAGTCTAAGTTTGCAGGAAAGTTGGCAGGAGGCGTAGTGCTTACGGGTGGCGGTGCTTTGTTACAAAATTTGAGAGAATTATTCGAGCTACGCACAGGTTTGAAAGTGCGTGTAGGTTATCCGATAGAACATTTGAGCAAAACCAAAGACGAAAGTGCCAAAAGCCCTATGTACGCCACAGGCGTAGGGTTGGTATTGGCGGGCTTAAAGACGATGGATGACCGCCAAGAAAATTATTTGCGAAATGCACAATTTACACCCCCAACTTCTACCAAACAAATGGGCGGAGGCACAAGCAAAACACAGCAACCACAAGACGGCAATATCTTGAGCATGTTGTGGAAAAAAACACAAGAATTTTTGACAGACGACTACGACGACCGAATCAATTAACACTAAGACATCAACTATATGAAGTATCAATTTGAAAATCCTCTTACAGAAAGTTCTATCATCAAGGTCATAGGTGTTGGTGGTGGCGGTAGCAATGCCGTAAACTATATGTTTCGGCAGGGAATCAGAGGCGTAGATTTTTACGTGTGTAACACAGATACACAAGCATTGGAACTAAGCCCTGTTCCTAACAGAATTAAGATTGGCGAGAAAACCTCACAAGGCTTGGGTGCAGGTGCGAATCCTGAAAAGGGACGCAATGCTGCTATGGAAAGTAAAGACGAAATACGCCAGATTTTGAGCCAAAATACAAAAATGGTCTTTATTACGGCAGGTATGGGTGGCGGTACGGGAACTGGTGCAGCTCCTGTCATTGCAGAAATAGCCAGAGAATTGGGTATTTTGACGGTAGGCATTGTTACTGTGCCGTTCAATTTTGAGGGTAGCCCCAAAATGAAACGTGCAGAAGAAGGCATTGCGACTTTGCGTAAAAATTGTGATACTTTGCTTATTATTTTGAATAATAAATTGAGTGAAGTATATGGCAAAACTTCTATGAAAGAGGCTTTTAGCCAAGCCGATAGTGTATTGGCGAAGGCTGCCAAGTCTATTGCCGAAATTATTACGGTTTCTGGTATTATCAACGTGGACTTTGAAGACGTGAGAACCGTCATGAAAGATTCTGGTATTGCGGTCATGGGGTCTGCCACTGCCGAAGGCGAAAACAGAGCTAAGAAAGCTGTAGAAGCTGCCATGAACTCTCCATTATTGAACAATACCAATATTGTAGGTTCTAAGTTTGTGTTATTAAACATTGTGGTAGGTGATGAAGACAACTTCAAGTTTGAAGAAATGGAGGAAATTACCAACTATGTGCAACAACAAGCAGGTGAGCAAGCAGAGGTTATTTTTGGTTACGCAACAGACGAGGCTTTTGGCAATATGATTGGTGTTACAATCATTGCTACGGGTTTTTCTGATAGACCTTTGGATATAACGCCCCCAAAGGTTTTCACACCGTCTAAAATCCAGACCATGAAGGAAAACATACAGAAGGTAGTGTATGATGATTTTGATAAATTCTTTGAAAAAGCAGAAGACGCAGAAGAAACTGCCCCTGTGGTCAAGAAAGAAACGAAAACTGTACCACCGCCTGTGCAAAAGCCTGAAAAAATTGTCTATAACTTAGATGGTGAATACAGCCTAAACACCAATGATGCCGAAAAAAAAAAGATATTAGACCAAGAATATGAGTTGCGAAAGAAGAAAATGGAAACTTTGAAGTCTGTCCATGACCTTAGCAACGAAGAATTGCAAGAAAAACGGGAAGTTCCTGCATATTTGCGTAAAAATGTGAAGTTGGTAGAGGTGGTAAACTCTGCGACCCCCCAACTTTCTCGGTTGAAACTCAACGAAGACAATGAGTTGTTGGGCAATAACAGATTTTTACACGATAACGTAGATTAAATTACCTTTTGATGCTGTAGTTCTAAAGATTATAATTTTTTCATTTTAATTTCTCATAGCGGTTAAACAGCCCTCTGATTTTCAGAAGGGCTGTTTTGTTTAGTTGAAGTTTACTGAATAAAAAACTTAGGCTATTCACTAAAAAATTGTTGCTTTGGTAAGCCACTTTTTAGCAATTCCTACTTATTTTGTAACTGTTTGTAAAGAAGGTGTGTGTCTCCAACCGTATTTACAAACAGTTATTTTTTTGTATTTTTACCTCTTTAACCATATGGCAAATTTCCCTACTTGGCTCACAAAACTACAAACCCGTTGGGGAGTGAATAGTATTTGGCAAGTATTAGTTATCTTATTGGTTTTTGCTCTTACAGGGTTTAGTATTTTATACCTTAAAAAAATTGTATTGGGACTTTTGGGAGCAACACCAGAAACAGCGTGGTATTACCGTTGGTCTATCACTATTTTTGTCATATTGCCTTTATACCAAGTGGTTTTATTGTTTTATGGTACATTATTAGGGCAATTTCGTTTCTTTTGGGAGTTTGAAAAGAGAATGTTTGGGCGAATGATGTTTTGGAAGAAAAATAAATCTCAATAAGTCTTAAATGAACTTCGGCAGTGGTTGAAAAACCCTGCCGATAGTTCTTTGTTGGGTAATACTAAATAATATCTGCAAATGTTTTTTCTACTTTTCTAAAATAACGAATACCTACCCACAACACCAACACCCCAACGGCACAACTGAAAGCCAAACTTATTAAGTTAAGTTCTTGGGCATCGCCAATGATACACCAACGGAAACCGTCTATAATCCCCACAATAGGGTTACAATAAAATAGGAATACGGCATCTGGCGAAATATGCGTAGCTATTTTCTTAGTAACTTCTGCACTACTAAAACCTACAGGCGATACATAAGCTCCAAATTGAACGATAAAAGGAATAATATAACGAAAATCTCTGTATTTTACATTAATAGCTGTCAAATATACGCCTATACCAAAGGCTATTAGAAAAGCTAAGAAAGAAAAGAAAGGAATAAATATGATATGCCAACTTGGTACATATTGATAGTACGCCAACATACCCAAGAGAATGACAAAAGAAATAGCAAAGTCAATAAAACTTGTAGCTACGGCACTTGCGGGGACAATGACACGCGGAAAATAGACTTTTGAAATCAAATTGGAGTTAGCCACCAAACTATTACTCGCCTCCGAAAGAGCATTGGCAAAAAACTGCCAAGGCAACATACCCGCACAGACCATGACAGCATACGGAGCTTCGCCTTCGGACTGTAAACCAGCTACTTTCTCAAAAATCAGTGTAAAAATAATAATGGTGAGCAGTGGACGTAACACACTCCAAGCTATACCTAAAACGGTTTGTTTGTAACGAACCTTTATATCTCGCCAAGAAAGAATGTAAAACAACTCTCGGTAGTGCCAAATATCTTTCCAATAGTTCTTTTCTGTATGTTTGGGCTTGATAACAATATTAAATTCTGACATAAAGCAATGTCTTAATAGGGAAGTTTTCCTATTAAGCCTACAAATAAAGAACATTTGCAGGGATTTTACAAGTAAGACATTTATGAAAGAAAAAACCTATAAGGTGGAAGCCTTATAGGTTTTTATTATGCTGCTAAACGGTTTACTAATTTCGCCAATTTAGACTTTTTGTTAGAAGCATTATTTTTGTGAATAATGTTTTTCTTCGCCAACTTATCTACCAAAGCATATACTTTTTGTAATAATTCATTAGCTTTAGCTTTGTCTTTAGTCAATTTCAATTCTTTGATAGCAGTACGAGCAGTTCTTACTTGCATCTTGTTACGCAAACGTTTTCTTTCTGAAGAACGGATACGTTTTAAAGCAGACTTATGGTTTGCCATTGTATTTACAAATTTTGTTTATGAAAGTTCTTGTTGAAACGCAAAAATGGACTGCAAAATTACAGCTATTAATTAGAATATCAAACAAATAATAGATTAAGTTTTTGAAAAACTACTTGAAATAATGGTTCTTTGGCTATCACTACCAATTTTTATCAAAAAGTAGCTCATAACTCTACCGCAAGCAGCCCCACAATGCTCTGCGAGATTAACAAACTATCTATCAGCCCTGTAAAATACAACTCATGCCGTTGCGGTTTTGCCCCTAAAACCACACACATTGCCCAAAAATTATGCAAAGCCACTACCCAATAACCCAAATACCCAAAACAAATTGTAGCACCTAACAAACAAGCCAGAGCCATGTAAATAGTTGGGCGTGTGCCTATGCCTTGGGCAATGGTGCGTAAACCTTGTGCTTGGTCTGTATGTATATCTCGCAGGTCAAAAGGTAAGGTAATGGCAGTTACGAATAAAAATTGCCCAAAAAATAAAATCCAATTGTTTATGCTGAATTGCAGAGAAGGGAAAAACACCGTTACACTTGCCCAAACGTATGCCACCAAAAAAATTTTGAGATAAGGAATATTTCTAAGGGCTTTTTGGTGCAAAGGAATGGTATAAAAAAACGCAATGCCAGACAAATGCAATAAATAGAGTAGTTGGTAAGTAGGTAGTTGGTTTAGAAAATAGACCAAAATGATGGCAGCAAACCACCAGATGACTTTGAGAGGTAGTTGATAGTGCCAAAGAAATTGGAATTTAGGGCTTTTTGAGTCAGGTTGTAGCGTAAAAATACAAAGATTGTAGCTCAAAAAAGTTCCTAAAAACACTACACATAATTCATTCGTATTACTGATTCGTTGTTGAAGTTGGGAAAAAAGGCAATAAGAAGCTACGGCTGCAATGGTTATAAAAACATTGGCATACACCAAGCCTTTCATGATGTTGCTCATTCTCTTGACAAATAGGCGGAATAGTGTTTTCATTGGCATTGCACCAAAAATAAAGTGTACTCAAAAACCTTTATGACAAATTAAGGGTTTATTAGGTAGTTTTGCTTTTTTACAAGTAAATTCACTTTCAAAAAAATTCATTATGTTAGCAGTAGGACAAAAAGCCCCCGACTTTAAATTATTTGACACCAACAAACAAGAGGTAACTCTAAGCAGTTTTGCAGGTAAACAAGTAGTTATCTTGTTTTTCCCTTTGGCATTTACAAGTGTTTGTACCACAGAACTTTGTAATATTAGAGATAACTATGCTGTTTACAACAAATTAAACGCAGAAGTAATTGGCATTTCGGTAGATTCTTTGTTCACTTTGGGCAAATTCAAAGAAGAACAAAAATTGAAATTCTCTTTGTTATCAGATTTTAATGCAACAACGGCAGAAAGTTATGGTGCTTTGTATGACGAGTTTGTCTTAGACATGAAACGAGTAAGCAAAAGAGCTGCTTTTGTGGTAGGCACAGACGGTAATTTGAAGTATGTAGAAGTATTGGCTTCGGCAGGAGATTTGCCTAACTTTGAGGCTATTCAAAAGGCTTTGGGTGCATAATTCTCTTATGAGCATTGTGTAAACGAAAAGCCCTACTATTTTTTGAAAATAGTAGGGCTTTTAAGTGAATAATTCTATGTAAGTACAAACATACAAACAATTTATTTTTTTTCACGATAAAAAATAATAAATTGTTAATCAAGTATTTACGAGATTTTTAATTAATAAGTTATTAATTAAAAATTGTGCGTCAGCACTTTTTATCCTTTCTCTTTTCCATCTTTGCCTTTGTCGCCAAAGTGTAAGTCATCTGGTTGGTTTTGTAGGGTTGGTGGGAAACCATTGAGTTGTCGCCAAATCTCAAACCACACTTGTACGTCATCAAGCATGACCCAGCCTCTTGCCCCCGAACCTTGACGCAACCTGTCTGGCCAATCTATATCTGTAGCGTCGGGTTTTATCAAAATACGGTACTTACCCTCTTTGCTATCCACTTGGTCAATTACGGCTACCTCTCCGCCAAACGTACCTACTGCAATACTTGGCCAACCCGAAAACTGAATAGCAGGCCAGCCGTCAAACTCTATACGTGCATGACGACCTAATGACAGCAAGGGTACGTCCATAGCCTTAATATACAGTTCTACGGCTATTTGCGGGCTATCTGGCATAATAGACACTACTGCATCTCCTTCTTTAATGACTTCTCCAATACCTGCTTGCATTGACTTTACGATAAAACCATCTTGTGGGGCAAGTATATAATATTGTTCATTACGGATTTTCAGACTTGCGTATTCATTGGTCATTTTGGACAATTCGCCTTGCCCTGATGCCAAGTTACTGACTGCCGAACTACGGTCAGATTGTGCTTTAGAAA
>CANGYA010000044.1 GCA_947457925.1 Cytophagales bacterium
CGCCGTTTTTCAGTAACCGTACTTACGAAGTGATATGGGGCGACAAGGGCGAAGTACGGAGTTTTGAGGACAGATTTAGCGGGGGCATAGACCACTACATAGCTTGGCTGAAAGAAAGAGTACAAGAGCTGCACCGTATCCTAAAACCTACAGGCAGTATCTTTGTGCATTGTGATTGGCACGCTAACGCCTATATTCGGGTGTATATTTTAGATAAACTCTTTGGTACAAATAATTTTGTTAATGAAATTACTTGGCAAAGAGCAACTACTCACAACGATACTAAACAAGGGGCTAAACATTTTGGCAGAATAACAGATACTATATTTTTTTATGCTAAAAATTCAAAGAATTATACCTTTAATCCACAACATGAAAGATATACTTCTGAATATATAGCACAGTCTTACAATAAAACAGATGAAAATGGAAGACGTTTTAAAGCCTCTGATTTATCTGCTGCAAAAGGTGGGGGGGACACTTCTTATGAGTGGAAAGGAAAAAAACCGCCTAAAGGTCGTTATTGGGCATATTCTAAGGAAAATATGGAAAAATTTGAGGCTGCTGGACGCATTTACTACTCCTCGACAGGTAAGCCTTACTTAAAACATTACTTAGACGATATGCCAGGAACAAGTGTCGATAGCTTGTGGTTTAATTGTGTTTTTCGAAATAAACAAGAAAGAATTGGTTATCCAACTCAAAAACCAGAAGCTTTATTAGAACGAATAATAAAAACCGCAAGCAACGAAGGCGATACGGTCTTAGACTGTTTCATGGGTGGCGGTACGACTATTGCGGTGGCGGATAGACTACAAAGAAATTGGATAGGCATAGACCAAAGTCCGCAAGCCGTTAAGGTTACGGAGTTTCGGTTAAATGTGCAGCAGGGCAAAGTGGCAGGTGCTATGGGCAATATGTTTGCCAATCCGTTCATGGTCAAACTGCACAAATACGACTACGATACCTTGCGTTACAAAGATGCCTTTGCATTTGAGGCATGGATAGTAGAACAGTTTGGCGGTGTAGCCAATGCCAAACAGAGAGGGGATTTAGGCATAGACGGCAGAACGAAAGACAATCAAGCTATTCAAGTGAAACGCAGTGATAACATAGGTCGCAATGTGATAGACAATTTCAAATCTGCGTGTGAAAGATACGACAAAGCAAGTTTTGAGAGGAACAAAGCCGAAGATAAGCCTGTGGGAGTTATCATAGCTTTTTCGTTTGGGAAGGGTGCCATTCAAGAAGTTGCGAGGTTGAAAAATGAGGAACACATTGTCATCAAATTGGTAACGGTAGAGGAAATAGTACCTATTGCCAAAAAACCGAATTTGAAAATAGACATTAAAGATTTGGGCGTAGTGAAAAACGGCTTGCGTGAGGTAGAGTTATTGGCAGTAGGCGAAAGTGAAAACGGCATAGAGTTTTACGCATGGCAGTTTGACTACAAAGACGTATTTAGCCCCGAAATTTTATTTGACAAATCAGGCAAGCAAGTACATAGTTTCAAGGCAGGCGAATACCACATAGCCGTAAAAGTGGTTGATAATGAAGGGCTTGAAAGTTTGGAAGTGGTGAAGTTGAAGATAAATGGGGTGGTTTCAGTTGTTGCTTAGGAGATAGGAGATAGGAGTGAGGATATATAAGTGAGTTATTTTATTATTACTTCTCACTTCTACCTCCTCACTTCTATCTCCTACCTTTAAGCTACTTTCACTTGTAAAAAACTACCTTCAATAGCTATAATTTCTATGTTTTGTCCTTTTTCTACAAATTGGTTTTTGGTAGAGGCATCATAGAGTTGGTCGCCTACCAAAATTTTGCCTGTAGGTCTAAGCACCGAATACGCCACTCCTTTTTTACCAATTAGGTTTTGTAAATGCAAATTGCTAATGACATAGCCCGACTCTTTGTCTAAGACTTTGTGCAAGCCAAATTTATTGAAGTAAGGGCTATTGACCAACGAATGGGCAGCCCAAAACAAGAGCATCAAACTACCAATTCCGCCAACTATGACAATAGCAACGGCTTCTTTAAGGGCTTTGGTGGTTACATGACTAAAATCTAAGTATTCGTTGTTGAGGGTTACAAGTCCCAACGCCAAGAACAAGGAGATAAAGCCAATAATACCCGTTAGCCCGAAACCCGGTATCACAAAAATTTCTAATAATAACAAGACAAAGCCAATGATAAACACGAAAAGTTCCCATAATGCCATTGTGCCTGTCAAATAAAACGGTACAAAATAAGCTACGGCAGCCACCAAAGAAATGCACAAAGGAATGACTTTGCCCGGTACTTGCAACTCGGCTATTAGCCCGCCTATCATCAACATAATCAAAAAAATGCTAACGGCGGGGTGTTGTATCAAAGAAAGTAAGGTTTCCATATATTAAAATGCTGTTGTGTATGAAGGCTAACGGATATAGCCAGCAAAAGTTTTGTTTTGCTGCTAAGTCGTGTTTTCTTTCGTTGAACATAGATTTTTTTACGGTAAAAACAAAAACTAACGCAAGTTGCGTAGTATTAGTTTAGCCCCACCCACACCCTTCCAACTCAGTTGCTCCCCATAGGGAGGGGAGCTTGTAAGTAATTGGTTTTCAAGCTCCCTCCCCTGCGGGGGAGCAACTGAGTTGGAAGGTAGTGGTGGGGGCATTTAAAGCACTACGCAACTTACGTAAACTATACACCCACAGGTTTTAAAAACTCTGCAAGAGCAACTTCGGGGTTAGCCGTTTTCATAAAACTTTCGCCTATCAAAAAGCCCTGAAACCCTACTTTTTTTAGCCATTCCATTTCTTGGTGTGTGTGAATACCACTTTCGGCTACTTTGATAGCCTTTGCAGGAATTTTTGGGGCTAACTCCGCAGAAATATTCAAATCTACCTCAAAAGTTTTAAGGTTGCGGTTATTTACGCCTATCAAATCTGCCCCAATGTGTGCGTGGGCTTGCAGCTCTGCTAAATCATGCACTTCTAACAGCACCTCCAAACCTAATTCATGGGCTAAGGCTGCCAGCTCTGTACTTTGTGCAGGACTTAGACACGCAGCTATTAGCAAAATAACATCTGCCCCCATTGCCTTCGCCTCGTGCAGTTGGTAGGCATTAATGACAAATTCCTTGCGAAGAATTGGCGTAGTAGGGTTATATAGCCGTGCTATTTGCAAATCTTGTGGTGAGCCTCCAAAAAAATGCACGTCTGTAAGCACAGAAAGCCCCGATGCTCCAGCTTTTACATAGCCTTGCGTAACTTCTTGGGGGCTTAGTTTGTCGTTGATAATGCCCTTAGACGGTGATTTGCGTTTAAATTCTGCAATAATGCCTGTACCTGTGCGAATAGCCTCGCACAAAGAATTGGTTTTGCGGTGGTAGGCAGGTTGTTGTTGCAACAAAGCCAAAGGAACAGTTTTTTCTTGGGCAGCTACTTCTATTTGCTTATAAGCTACAATTCGGTCTAAAATATTCATGTAAAAAAGATTTAGGCAATAGGATACTATTTAAAATGAGTTGTGCAGTAAAAAATGTACCGTACCCTTTAGGGTGCAAGGTCAATTATATAAAAAGATACTTTAGGTTAAACTTATATTGACCTTGCACCCTAAAGGGTACGGTACACTAAGCTGTTTTCTTCAAGTCATTTAAAAACAAAATAATGACAATCAAGAGAATAAGTACAAAGATAATAGAAACAAAAAAAGCCACCGACACACTAAACATACCAAAAATATAGCTGCTCACAGGTTGTACTGCCCACTCAAAAAACACCGTAAGCACCATCAGCAAGCCCAACATATTGAATTGGTTAGTATATTTTTCTGTCTTTACATTGCTAATGACAATGGCAAAGAGTGTAGGCTGTAGCGGAAACCAAAAGAAAGACAATAAAGGTAACAGCCATATTACCGTTGGCATACTTTGCCAGCTATTAATAGGGCTATAATAATTGTGTTGGACAATGTAAGTGATTAAAAATAAAATAATCATGACACTTACCAAACAACAAACAATTAACAGTAAACTATTGGTAGTACGCAACAAAATACTTGCGACCAATCTGCCCAAAAAGCCCCCAAAAGCAACAATAATTAGTAATTGGTCTGCCAGAATGGGCGTAAGATGTAGTACATCTTTACAAAATAAAGGATACCATTTTGTATGTTGGTATTGGCATAATACTAACAACAATAAGATAAGCATAAAGAAAAATACTAAGGTGTATTGCAGCATACTAATTGTACTTTTCCAAGTTTTAGCTACATCTTTGTAGTTTTTGAAATGAATAGATACGGTCAAACTTTCTTCTATGGATTTACTATCCGATTTGACTAACAAGAAAATGCACAAAACACCCAATAGAGCAAACAACCAAAAGGCATACCGCCAAGGAAAAGACTCTAAACCCGACAAAAAGCCAAATATTGCAAAACTAATAACGGCAGCCAATAAAAAAAGCCCTTCAAAGAAATTGACCATACTTGTAAACTCTTTGGTATTGGTAGTAACTACGTGAATGGTCTTGTAACCAATTAGTTTTGAGGCTGCTAAACCCAAGCCGATAATGGCATAAAAGAATTTGGGTATCCAAAAATTTGTACCTAAAGGCATCAGAAAAGCCAGCACCGTAACCGCCACCGTAAGCACAAAAAGCAACCGTTTAAAGCCGATTTCCAACAACAAAGGAGCTACGAAATAGGCGGTAATCAAATAAAATACGTTTTCTAAAGTCTGTAAAATGCTTGACTCTCCATCATCTACACCGTATTCATACAAAGACTGTGTAATGACAATAAAGGTGCTATTGGCAAGGGCAGAAAATAAAAAGTAAATCAAAAAAATGACAAACGTAAATGCAGATAGGTTCATGGCTGATGTCGTGAGTTTATTTCCCTAAAATAAAGCTACTTTTGCCAAAATAGCAAATCTTACAAGGGCTTACTTCTTCAAAATCACAAACTCTACTCTGCGGTTGAGTTGTCGAGAGTTTTCGTTATTGTTATCGGCTACAGGTTTTTTGCCCCCGAAACCTTGTGTAAAAATCCGTTTTTCGGCAATTCCTTGTTCTACCAAATATTTTTTTACGGCTTTTACTCGTTGGTCAGACAGCACAAGGTTCTTGTACGCATTTCCCACGTTGTCTGTGTGTCCCTCCAGCCTAATTTCCATTGTAGGGTTTTCTTTCATTAACCTCACCAACTTCCGCAATTCAGGGTATGAGCTTGACAATAACACTTCTTCGCCTTGCTCAAAATACACACCGTTGAGGCGTATGTTAGCCCCTTCTTCCAACGGCACAAGGTATAAATCCAACTGAATTTCTTTGTAAGTGGTCGTATTGCTCAAATCTACACTATCTTGTGCCTCCAAATAGCCGTTTGCTTGTGCCAAAATCTTATACTTTTTGCCCAAAGGCACAACCATTTTGTACTCTCCTGCTGCTGCGTCTGCATTGGCACTGCCTATCACTTTGTCGTCTGTTAGGTTCATGTAGTTCATGTCTGCTGCTATCACTTGCTTTGTTTTTTGGTTGTAAACTCTGCCGTAAATCATCGCCACAGGGTTAGGTTGCACTTCTTTGGGCAGTTTTACCCGCACAATGTCCTTTGCTCCATACGAATCTTTGTTAGACACAAAATAGGCGTAGTCGCCTGCTGCTGCTATCGTAAAATTCGCCTCACATTCTTCAGTGTTTATCATTGCCCCCAAATTTTGCGGTTCAGACCAACTTTGCCATGTATCGTCTAAACGGCGTGTAACAAAAATATCTATATTACCATAACCCGCCTTGCCCTGTGTGGCATAGTACAAAGTTACGCCATCTGCTGCTAAAAAAGGTGCAAAATCATCTACAGAAGTATTTATCGTAGCTCCCAAATTTTTAGGCTCTGAAAACGTACCGTCATCTTGCAAAAAAGATACATACAAATCCATTCCGCCATAACCTTCTTCTCTGTCCACACAAGTCATCAAGGTTTTTTGGTCTGCTCCCAAACAGTGGCTCGACAAATTGCCTCTGTTGTAATCATTGCGAATAACAATCGGTTGCAAATCACTCCAGCCTTGCATACCCTTGCGAACTACCGAAAATAAACGACCTCCACGAAACAAAATCAGTCTATTGTTGTCGGGCATGACAGAAATAATGGCATTCGTTTGTCCGCCTACTATTTCTGTAAAAGGCTGTGCCGTTTCCCAAGTTTGCAAATCTCTACTCCGTTTTGCAAACCAAATGTCTTGCCTACCTGCCGAAAATTTATTGCTGGGGTCACCATTCCGAACAAAATACAAGGTCTTACCGTCTGGGGCTATACGTGGGGCAAATTCATCTAAATTGCTATTGATATGTTTGCCTAAATTTTCTCTTCCTTTATCGTCAAATTGCAGATTTTTAGCCAAATTAATTTGTCCTAAATTATCTTGGTACAAATACAATTTATCTACTGCCATTGTACCTACGTCATGCAACACAAAACCAATTTGGCTACCATAAAAAGGCAGCGAAGGAAAGCTAATTTGTTGTTGCTCATTGAGCCAAACAGACATTGTACCTTTGGTTTGGCGAAGTTCTATGGTGTTTTTTTCACCAAAACCATTAATGTTTTTGTTGGGTGTCCATGCAGAAATAACCCTAAACTGCCCATTTTGAATGGTATAAACTATGTATTGTCCGTTAGAGCTTATTTCTACAGCGTTGAAATTATTGTCGTCTTTCATGCCCCACACTACACCATAGCCTTTATTGTCCTCGCCATCTTGTTGCGATAGAGTACAAACTAATCTAAAATCTTTTTCTTTTTGAACAAAAATAGCTTTTGAATAAATTTTATAGGCATTCGGCAAAGTATGTTGCAACACATAGTTACTTTGTTGTATGGTATAACTGCCCGAAAAATCTGAGCCTATCCGCCAATAACGACTGTTATCGTTAAAATCATCACTGAATACTATTTTGTTTTGGGCTGTTAAAGGCTGAAAAGTGCATAAAAAAAATAGTAAAAAATAAAGCCTTATGGTATAATTTTTTGTTCGTTGCATAGTGAAATTTTTTAGAAGTAACTGTATATTAGCCTTCAGGCGAATAATTTTTATTGCTCAAAGTGCAATATTTGCCTAAAGGCGAATGTACTATTTGCTTAGCCGAACAGCATTGGACTTTACTCCAATGCTACATTTTGGCTTGCTGGATACCTTTTTTTAGTGTTTACTGAATTTTAGTAGCATTATTCAACACAAAAATCAAGTGATTAGGGCTTTTGTCGTTGAGTTGTAGCACACCTTTTACTGTAATTGCGTCTTCTGTAAACGGAATAGGTTTTTGTATATTTACCTCTATAACAGTTTCTACGCCTGCACCCCCACAAAAATAACAGAGAGAAAACGGATACCGAGAAAGCACAAAGTAGTTTTGTTTACGGAGTTCTTCTAAGGGAATAATGTAACCCTTCAGCACAATTTCTTTTCCGTTCCATTGCTTGAGTTCTTCGCTAAAAACGGGTACATCTATCGTTTGTCCAGCCTTTGTTGTTGTATGTATCGTTACTTTGCTCAGGGTGTTCCACATATTGTGGTTTTGGGCATCAGCATTTATAGAATGTAAGAACAAGCCCCCAAAAAAAAGGCGTAAAATATTGGTTATCAAGATTTTCATTTGCTAAGCTAACTTTTCTATCCCATTTTTCAGGTTAGCCAAAAATAACTTTATTTCTTGTAAATCTTTCAAAACTTGCAATACATTTTGAGAGTCATTGCCTTTTTGCGATAAAATTTCTCTTGCCCCTTGCAAGGTCATACCCTTTTCTTTGACTAAGAAATAAATCATTTGTAGCTTTTCTATGTCGTCTTTGGTATATTGACGCACCCCTTTTTTATTCTTTCTGGGCTTAATCACATCAAATTGACTTTCCCAAAATCTAATGAGAGAGGGAGCTACTACCAATAGCTGTGCCACTTCGCCAATACTGTAATATTTTTTTTCTATCTCCTCGTTATTATTTTTCATGAAAACTTTTAGGTAATTTTGTTTTGTTGATGTAAGTTTTTTTCACAAATTTATGATTTACTAAACTATCGTAAAAATAAAACCAAATAATTATGGCAACAAAAACGATTTTTTCTAAGTGCTTCTACCTACTATTGGCTTTAATTTTTGCTCCAGTAGCTATTTTTGCTCAAAATACGAAGGGCGAAGGGTTAGATTTCTGGGTAAAAGCAGAAAGATTAAAAGGGGAAAAAAAGTATGATTTGGCATTGCTGGAGTATAGCAAAGCCATAGCCAAAGAATCTAGCAACTACAACTATGTCTATTCAAAGGCAAATTGTGAGTTGTTGAAAGGAGATACTACCGCAGGAATAGCTTCTTTGGAAAAAGTAGCAGCCTTGAAAAACGACTATTTCAAAGCCTACGAAGATTTGGCAAAAATCTACAACAAAAAGAAAAACTACGAAAAAGCCATAGAGCATTACGAAAACTCTATTAAGTATGACCCCGACAACAACCGCCGTTTTTCGTATAAAATTGATATTATTAAAATTCTTAATAAAGCCAAAAAATACGAAGAAGTGAGCCAGTATGTAACTCGTGCAAAACAGATTACACCTAATAATCTGGATTTGTTGAAGTTAGAAGCCCGTAACAACAATATTTTGAAACGGTATGACTCTGTTATTTTTTATATGCAGCAGTCTTTGAAGTTGGTACAAGGAAGACCCGCAGGCGAAGCAGCACCTTTGTACTATGAAATGGGACACGCCTACTACGAAATGGGGCAGTACGATAAGGCAAAACCGTTGTTAGAAAAAGCTAATTTCGGTCCTTACAGAGCCAAAGTGATGAAGATGATGCCCAACTACCACACAGACCTTGCTACAGCGTATGAAGGTGTATATGAGTATGACGAGGCAGAGAAATATTTGGCACAAGCCCTCAAAATAGACCCTAAATATGAACCTGCAATTAACCTACAAAAGAAAATTTCAGGAGCAAAAATTGATAAGTCCTTGCAAATCAAAAAATTAGAGGACTCTATTAAGGTTGAAAAAAATCCTAAGAAAAAAGCTGATGACTACTGCCGTTTGTGCAACTTCCAATTTGATGCGTTGCAATATGACGGAGCTATGATATCAGGAGAGGAATGTTTGAAAATGAACCCACGAAATATGAAGGTGATTTTTGTGCAAGCTGTAGCCACTTACAAAGCTGGACAAACAGACAACGCCATCACAAAACTCCAAAAGTTCTCCAAGTCGCCTGCCCTTTCGGGTGAATTTTTGGCAAGATGCTACCTCATCATGGGCATGATGTATAGCCAAACCAACCAAGCCGACCTCGCTAAACAATACTTCAAAGACCCCAAAATAACAGGTGCTTACAAACAAGTAGCTATTTTGGAAATGAAGAAAATGATGCGTAAAGGTAAGGGCGAAGAAGGTGACGAGGAGGAAGATATTGACGATATACTGGACGGTATGAAATAACAAACCGTAGATGATTAAAAAAGCCGTAATTTTCCAATTACGGCTTTTTTTGATGAATAACCCAACAAAAAAAGATAATAAAAGCCATTAGCTTGTTATTATCTTTTACAAAAGACCTTTTCGTGAGGCTAAATTAAGCAGATTTTTTTGCTTCGAATTCTTTTTTAATAGCTTCCACATCTACTTTTTTGATAGTAGGTTTTGCAGTGAATCTTTTTAAGGTAGCTACTCTTTCGTTAGCAACAGCTTTATTTTTGCGGTCTTTTCTTTTTAGTCTTGAAACACCCATAGTTTTAAAATTTAAGAAATGAGGTCGCAAATTTACCTATTTTTTCAGAAAAACAAATTAAGTTATCGAGATTATCGAGATTTTATTCTAATTAAGTTTTAAAAATTTATTAACTAATTGATTTTCAGTTGGGTAATAAATATAAAACACTTTTTAATAGGTCGCATAGCTTGTAGCATACGAATAGTAACGCCTCTTATTGGCTTGCATTGTTGGTTGTTTTTGTAACTTTTGCCAAAGAGTCTTGCAGGTTTCTTTCTTGGAACTGCATTTTTCGCATAAGCAATGTGTCCATGACCATTTCATACAGTTTTTTTACTGTATTGCGTTGGGTAATATAGTAACCGTAGCTTTTTTGGTAACGCAAAGAATCTACTTGATGTTTTTTTAAGATACTATCCTCGTCTTTGGCGTATCGGGCTACGGCTTTGGAGTGGCTTAGCGGCATTAAGCCTATGGAAGCCTCTGTCATTTGTAGGTCAGCCATGATAGACACCATTTTTTCCACAGGAATTATATCGGCAGGTGGGGCTTCTGTCGGTGGTGGTTCATGCGTACAAGCAACTAAAGGCAGTGATAAGGCAAGTACATACAAAAACTTTTTCATACGTTTTTTTCTGCAAATTTCGCAAATTTTTGATGACTCACTCGTATTTAACTTTTTTTGTAAAAAAAAGCCCCTCTCCATTTGGAGAGGGGTGGGGCTGAGGTTCAATGTTTATTCTTTGTGCAATTTCTGTTGTATTTTCCCTTTTGAGTGGTAGATACTTAAATAATACACACCTGTAGGCAAATTTTTGAGGTCAATGCTGTATTTATCTGCGTCTTTCACCCACATAATAGGCAGGGTTTGACCTAAATTGTTTTGCAAAACCAATCTTTCTACTGCCAAAGTCGTTTGTAACACTACTTTGTCATTTGCAGGGTTGGGGTAAAGTTGGAGGTTTTTTGCCAAATCTTCTTCTATACTTGTAATAGTGATATTCAATTCTGGGGTTCTGGCTTGGCAAATGGTCGTGTCTGCTACAACAGCGTAGTATTTGCCTGCTGTAGTAGCTTTGTAAGTACGACCATTGGCGTTGGGTATCTGTTCGCCGTTTCTGTACCACACTATTTTTTCGTTGCCTCTTTTCACTAAAATATTGACAATCAAGCTGTCGCCTACGTTGCGGAGGGTGGCTACAGGTTTTGGTGAAGTGGTAAAAGTAATGGCTTTGCTAACATACATACAGCCATCTTCGCCACGTACTTGTGCGGTGTAGCTACCTTCTAAGACAGGTTTGAGTGTAGCCGTTTCTTCTCCTGCCAATCTTGTATTGTTCCTAAACCATTGATAAGCAATAGGTTGAATGGCATTTACTTGTGCCGTCAATGTAGTGTTGTATGTTTCTCCTTCGCAATATTGTAAGTTGCCTGCTATGCCTACTTGCACACTTGACGAAGTGCCACAAGCTACTTTCACCACAATATCTTGGCTAATTAATGCCAATCTGCGAGCTATATTATTGCGAATGACCAATTTGTAAGTACCTGCATCTTCAAATGTAACAGTGTATTTCAAATAATTCAGTTGGTTAGCTGCTATGCCTGCTATTTTTCGGTCATCTTTCCACCATTCATACGTATTGGCTGTGCCGTTTACAGTTTGTGCAAGGCTTATCACGTGGTCAAGAGCAACTACAATTTCTTGAGCTGTACCTACTTTGGCTTGTGGTTCGTACACTGCCCCTTCGGTATTGAGTACAGGCAAAACGGCTAAGGGTTCTAAGTCTGCAAAATCTAAGGCGTTGGAGTGCAAATACAAGGTTTTCAGGTTACGCAATGCCGTAAAAGTATTCGGCAAGTCGTTGAGTTGGTTTACTTGCAAATACAACTCTTGCAAATTGGCAAAACTGTTCCAATTATTGGGCAAAGCCGTAATTTGGTTATTGCTCAACGCCAAATAAGTGAGGTTTGTCCATGTACTAAAATTAGCTGGGAATTGTTGCAACAAGTTGTAGCTGGCATCAAATTTTTGTAAGGCACGCAAACCACTTAAAGCTGTAGGTAACTCTTTGAGTTGGTTGTTGTTCACAAATAAATTTTCTAAGGCTGCCAACGTGCTAATGTTGGGGTGTATGCTGTTAAAGTTATTGAAACTTAACAATAAAGTTTTTAAGGCACGCAAATTACCCAATTCGGCTATTACTTCCCCTTGTAAGTTGTTTTTGCTTACGTCTAAGTATTGGAGTTTGGTCAAATTGCCCAAAGTTTTTGGTAGGTTTCCTCCAATAATATTTCCTGACAAATTGAGATAAACCAAATCACTTAGGATACTGTTAGCCGTAGGAATAATGTCTGGAATAGTACCCACCAAATTATTATTTGCCAAATTCAGGCTAATGACTTTATCCCCGTCCATTTCTATACCGTACCATTGCGAAACGGGTTTGGTTCTGTCCCATTTGTTTTTCCAATTATTGCCTCCCAAAGCATCATTCAGACGCACCAATAACAAGGAGTCGAGGGTACTTGGATATTTCAAGACTTTTAGGCGAATAGTTCTTCTTTCCAATGTCAATGCCGTACCTATGGTATTGGTTACGAAACAAGTATAAGTACCTGCATCAGTAGTTTTTAATGGCGACAAAGCAAGGGTAGGCGAGGAGCTAATACTGCCTACATTTACGCCATCTTTTTGCCATTGGTAACGGTTAAAATTACCTGCTGTAATTACACCAAGTCGTAAATTGGTGTTTTCATAAACAGCCGTATCTATGCTGCGGTTGATTCTGGCTTGGGTGTTGTAACGGAAACTATATTTTTGCCCTACAAATGGCTCAACAGAACCAAAATCTAATTGGTTATTGTTAATCTCTAAAATGGCTAACCGTTTCAAAGTATTTACTCTGGCGGTTAATGTTCCTGCCAAATTGTTTCCGCCTAATTTGATGTCATACACACGACCACCAAATACACGCACACCGTAAAAGGTACTAATATCTTTGGAGAAATCCCACTTAATCAACCAATTATCGCCAATCGTACTTGTGTAAACTGCTCTCAAAACATCTAATTCTTCGGCTAAAATGCCCGAAATTACTTTGACAGTTACGGTTTTTGCCAATTTGATACTACAACCTGTACGAATACTGCGAGCATACACCGCAAAATCTGTATTAGTAAATAAAGTATCTGTAACAAATGTAACAGAGGTATTGGCTCTGCCTATTTGTTCAAGCCCTATTTGTCTGCCTGTGCGGATATTCACCAATGTATAAGCTATACTATCTTGTGTTCTTTCTACGACAATGTTAGTAGGGAAATTCGGAGAAATTTCATCTACATCAGCCACAATGTTCAACGTGGAGTCGATGTTACTAATTGGTGCTATGTAGTTGAAATTGAACTGAAAAGCATTAGACGTACAAGCCAAAGAACGGCGGTATACCACTACCGTAGGCGTAATTCTGTCGCCACCTTTAAAGCCTGTTATCGTCAAAGTTCTGTTTGGTGATAAGACAATACTTTGGAAATTTCCTGCCCCTAACGTAGTGCCTACTGTGCTTACTTCGTAGGTTTCGCCTGCCGTACCATTGCCTAAGGTAACTATCAACTGTCCGTTGTTAGGGTTACAACTTGTAGGTTGAATAGCTTGCACATTGGTAATAATAGGCGAAGGAATACGGCTGGCGGGTACAGTAACTCCGTTGGCAAAAGCTGGAGTAACACAACTACCTAAAGACGGTTTTGCTTTGGTGTTACTCAAAATCGTGCCACCAGACATTGCCACTAAACGAATAATATTGCCTGCTTCCAATGGAATATTTGTAAAGTCAAACGTGCCGTTACCGTCTATGTCCACATCAAATAAATCTCCGACTACAGGCGGGTTTTGTAAATCCTCGTATTGTATCAACACATCTGCCGTAGTACCCGTACAATTAATATTTGTATTGGCTGATGTGATGGATAGAATTTTGTTGGGGCAAGGAGTAAGGGCATTACTAAATTCAGATGAGTTTGAAATAGTATTGGGAAAAGAAATTGATGAAGTAATAGTAGCCGTTACAAAATCTGTATTTGCTACAGTTACTGTTGGTAATAAAGTAAAAGTAGCTGTGATTGTTTGCGTGCCTGTGGTTGTAAAATTTTGAGTAACAGAGCTACCTATATAAATTTCTCCTTCTGCTTGGTTTGCATCATTATTGGCTGTAAGTGGTGTAGTTTTAAAGAACTGAAGAAAATAATCCCCAGCAACAGGTATATTTACAACTACAGTAGCTGTAACGGTACTACCCGTTACGACTACAGACTGCAAAACAGGGGCTGCTTGCCCTGCATTACCTTGCTGTGCAGTTGTTAAGTTTAAGTCTATACCTTTTTCTGCAAAGTTTGGTGCTGTGCCATTATTGTAAATACTACACTGGTTAATCCTATTATTTGAACCATTTTTAATATTTACGCCTTGTTTTTTATTGTTACGAATGGTATTGAAAGACAAGGTATTAAAATCCCCATTCAACAATACGCCTACTCCATCTCCATTTTCTATGGTGTTAAAATTCATTGTCCATGTGCTGCCTACACTAATTCCTGCTATAGTATTGAAACCTGTACTTGGATTTAAATTTCCAATAATTGTGTTTTGAATTTGGTTAATAGGACTTGGGCTGGATAGCAAGCTAATTCCTATTTTCTCTGTATGATTGATAACATTATTATCTATACCCACATTGGTATTGTTTTCTGCTGCTATCCCTATCTGGGTGGGAACTGTACTTAATATTAAGCCAGATATATTTGTACCAATATAGTTTCCATTGATACTAACAGAAGAAGCAGATGCAGGTGTGGGAGAAGAATTTATATAAATAGCTGCATTTTTGTTATTAGAAATTACATTTCCGTCTGCCGAGTTATTACCAATAAAACAATTATTAATAGTGCCTGTTACCTGAATACCAATATCATTAGGTGAGGCACTGTTATTGCGAGTAATACCAATTCTATTATTGATAATACTTACATCATTCACAGCTACAGCAACACCTACTGCCGTACCCGTAATAGGTTCACCGACAATAGTGCTTGGATTAGTATTACTTGCCCCTACAATTACATTACCATCTATTGAACTACCAGCCGAAGAAGATATAAGATTAGACTGTAAATTAATTTGTTGGTTAGAAACACCTTGTAAGGGAGTATTACCGTCAGCATCTGTTCCCATGTTATTACCAGCCATAATTACTGTTTGTTGAGTATCCACACCAATAAAAGATGAAACTATGCCATTATTTGTAATATTTAGGGGATTGGTCATAGTACCTGTTGCACCATTGACCACAATACTACGGTGATTTGCAAAAGCTGTACCTCCTGATATGTCTAAACCTATTTTACAATTATTAATTACACCATTATTGCCAAAAGCAGACCATTCTATAGCAGTATGATTATCTGAAAACACCATGTTGTCTATTATTGTACCTTCAGCAGAGCTAAGTACACGCAAGCCTACTGTAGAATTAGCATAAACTGTGGTGGGTAAATTGCCTAATTTAGCACTACCCCCTTTGTTTAAGCCAAAAATATTACCTGCAAAGTCTAATGGATTGGTGAAAGGTGTACCTAATAGCATACCAATAGTATTGCCCGAAATTGTATTGTTTAGCACTTTCAGCCCTGTATGGTTTGTACCAATGTTTAAGCCTACCCCATTGCGAACTACATTCACTGCTACGACAGCATTATTGCCTGTAATATCTGTACCTATAAGGTTGTTTTGAATAGTAATGTTAGTAGGTATCGTAAGGTTATTAGCTAAGTTGATACCTGTACTGTTTGCAGCAATGACATTGCCGTCTGTGGCATTTACTCCGCCAATATTGATGTTAGTTTTACCGGCTCGTATGTCTATACCTGTAGCAGTTGGCAAGGCTTGGTTGGTATTACTGATACCTATTTTATTACTTCTTATAGTAATGTTATTGTCATCTACCACAATGCCTTCATTGCCACAACTTGCAATAATGTTATTGGTTAAAATGCTGCCCGCAGAACCTGTTTGCAAGTTTATCCCTTTGGCATTAATGGCATTACCAGCTATACTTGGCGAAAAGGCATTGCCCACACTGTTTGTGCCTATTTTATTATTGTCAAAGGACAAAATAGGCGAAAAAGTTACTACACCGTCATTATTCCCAGAAATGGTATTGTTTTTAATAATTGTCCCTGTAATGCCATTGGCTACTGTAATTCCTACTCCACTATTAGGCACTACACCCTGTCCATCAACTGTTAGCCCAATAAGGTTATTATCAATAGAAATATTATCTGCTCCTGTTTGTAAAGAAATAGCATCTCCATTACCAGACACCACATTGTTTTGAATAATTCCCCCCGCAGCAACCATTACAATACCGTTAGCCGTATTACCCAACCCAGTGGCACTACTACTGTTTGTGCCTATGTAGTTGTTTTGTATCGTAACACCCGTTGCAAAGTTTTGTATGCCGTTTTCATGCCCTATGATTGTATTGGCTGTGCCTAAGAGTTTGCCAATCGCCAAGTTCGTACAACCACCTGTAATATTTATGCCTTGTGTACCATTACTTTTAATAAGATTGCCTGTAATAGTGTTTGTAGCTTCACGTACATTGCCTAAAAGCATACCATAACTTATGGTATTAGGTGGTGCGGGGCTTGTATTTGCAATAATGTTTCCTGTTACGACAGCTTGTGTCAGGGGTATGGTGTTGAAAGAAGTTAAAACAATACCGTTGTTTTTATTACCCGCAGGTATTACGCCATCACTTCTTACTCCTATTTTGTTATTAGTAATCGTAATGGAAACAGCAACACCGCCAACGAATAAGCCTGTAGAGCCATTATTTGCAATAATATTGTTATCTACGGTCAAATAGCCATTGGCAGTAGCTTGCCCAGAGGCACTAATACCCATAGCGGCATTGCCTACTGCATTGCCTACTGCATTGCCAGTGTTGTCTATACCAATCAAATTATTTCTAATAATGATTGTACTATTACTTGCATTATTGATGAACAAGCCACTTTCTATGTTAATACCATCACCTGTATTTGAGCCTATTCGGTTATTGCTAATAACAATGTTATTACTCAAACCCAAAGTAGGCGGAAGTAATGAGCCTCCACGTATTTGAATACCGTTGTAAGTAGGTAATGGAACAGGAGCAGCACCAAAATAACTAAAACCTATTTGGTTGTTATCTATCGTAACATTTTTGCTGTCATCATTCAAGAAAATACCGATACCACCTACACTACCCCTATTGACAATAAGATTATCTTTAATAGTCAAAATATTTACATTGCTGTTGGTGTGTATGCCTACGGTAGCACCGCCATCAATAGCAGCTACTAAACTTGCGTCTGTACCAATCTTGTTATCATCAATAGTTGTGCTACTGATAAGAGCAGAGCCAGCACTAAACATGATACCACCATTTTTGGCAGCCAAGATGTTACCCTTGCCACTTTCACCTATGACAGTGCCTATGACAATACTTGTGATACCACCAATTTGAATGTCATAGTTTGTATTGTTGGCAGAGGAGGCATCTAAGCCGTTTTCTTGTAAACCAAAATAGTTGGCATTGATTTTTGCAAAATTACCATTTACCGTTAAGCCTGCCCCACAAAACTGGAATACATTTCGTCTATCTATTACAGAGGGCGAAGAAACATAGTCCCCAATCACTACATTATTCGCATTGAGAGTAATACTTGTACTAAAACCTCTGAACACTAAGCCATATACTTTGGTACGTGCAGCAGAAGGCATGATGCGAAAACCAACGAAACCACCTGTGCCACTTAATACCACTTTTGTAGAACTTGGGTAATCCAACTGTGTACTACCATCGATAATCATGGCTTTGTCTATAGTAGGTAAGACATTAAACAAAGTACAAAGAGGACTTGTAGAGGGTATTCTAAATTTAATTTCTCTGTAAGGGACACCTGTAGCTGTGGTATCTGGCAGCCCTGTGCCTCCGTTTGCGTCATTAAGTGCTTCTCGCAGGCTATAAGTGCCATTGTCTATGTCTTCGTCTGTGTCTGTTGTTACCCAAAACGTACCAAATTCATAAGCTCCAATGTCTGGTATGTTTTTAATAGACATTCCTCGTTGGTCGGTTGTTAGTCCTGTTATATTTACCCCTTGTTCTATGGCTTCTGTAGCTGTACCTTTTAAGGCGTGGGTAGGGGCAAAACCGCCATTGCCTGTGAGGGTACTGTAAATAATAGTACTTGCATTGAAAGGATAACTAAAATCTGATATAGATAGAGGTGCTGACGCTGTAGCAAGATTCTTAGAGCTAACTGTTGGTGTGCCTGTATCATAGGTTATATCATTACTATTGTTTGCGAGGAATAAAGAATTGCGGATAGTGCCACCTGCAACAGCTACAAAAAGTCCAGATGTGCCTGTTAATCCATTGTCATTTGCCACTACACTAATATTATTAAATTCAAAATTTCCATTATTACAATAAATACCTGCTCCTTCACCAGAGCCTACTCCTGTAAATATGCTATTAGTAGAAATAGTGCAATAATCCATTTTAAAGTTTACTCCAATATGACATACGCCTGCTCCATTGAGTACAGTATTAGCTGTTCCCAAAGTGTTATTATGAATGGCGGTTTTGGCAATAGTGAAATTCCCTGAATTAAATACCCCACCTCCCAATGCAAAGTTAGAAGATATATTAATGCTATTATTGCTAATAATAGCTTCATTCATAGTTGCTGTCCCTGCATTGAAAATTCCACCACCATAAGTATCACCTGTCATAAAATTAAAACTATTATTATCTACGGTGATTTGATTTGCAGTAAGAGTTTTACCAGTATTATTGTAAATACCAACTCCGTAGCCGTCTGTACCACTTGTAATCAGATTATTTTTAATCGTTGTATTTTGTAAATGAAGTGTGCCATCATTAAAAATACCAGCTCCTCTACCATCATTACCCACTGCTCTACAGTTTTGTATGGTACAATTTTGTAGAGTCAATGCCCCCAAGTTTTTTATACCAGCCCCTTCACTATTTGTTACTTCTCCATTTGTAATATTTAAGTTTTCAATCATTACTGTCCCATTTAAAACATCTATAATTCTGAACGAAAATGTTGCTGTCCTTTGTAAATTGCTGTTATTTCCTCTAATAATTAAACTACCATTTATCTTATTAATAGAAGGTAAGGCAGACAGTAATAGATTATAATTTGCATTAGCAGCTAATACAATCTCATCATTGGTACTACTTACGTTTACCTGATTAATAGCCCAAGCTAATCCTCCAGTAGTACCAGTGCCTGTATTACTTACATTTCCAGCAGGTACAGTATAAATAGTTTGGCTTTTTGCATTCAAAACAACTATTGCTAAAAGGCAGAGTAAAAATATCTTTTTCATGGTATAAAATAAAAAATGTAAGAACGAAGTAAGTTTAGATAAGCTACTGTAGTGTTGTATTCTACTACGTAAGAAATACACCATTGTTAATTTTTTTAACAGATAAAAGCTAAGAAAAAAGATGACATCTTTGTAAAATTGAATCAAAAAAATACATCTAACCAACAAAAATATGTTCTTCGATAATTACGAACAGTTCAAAGAAAAAAGCATTACGCACAAATGGTTGCGTTACAGTCATTTAGTAGAATTACTACGCCGTTTGCCTTCTGCTATTTTTGAAGTCAAAGAAATAGGGAAATCCATAGAACAACGCCCCATTTACCAAGTAAGAATAGGTACAGGCAGCACCAAAGTTTTGTTGTGGTCGCAAATGCACGGCAACGAATCCACTGCGACAATAGCACTGTTGGATATGTTTAATTTCTTTGCCAGCAAAGATACAGAAAACCAAACTCTACGCAATAGTATCTTGAGCAACTGCACTTTATACTTTATACCGATGCTCAACCCAGACGGAGCAGAGGTTTGGAAACGTCAAACCTCCGTAGATATAGACATGAACAGAGATGCGGTAGCCCTGCAAACTCCCGAAGCCCGACTCCTCAAACATTTGCAAAATACCTTACAACCCGAATTTGGTTTTAATTTACACGACCAAAGCATAGAATATTCCGTAGGTTTTTCGCCTAACCCCGCTACTATTTCTTACTTAGCACCTGCACCCGACGAGGCAAAAACTGTAACACCGCCACGCCGAAAAGCTATGCAGCTAATAGCCGAAATGAACGAGGTATTACAAAAGATACTGCCCAACAAAGCAGCTAAATTCAATGATGCCTTTGAACCAAGAGCCTTTGGCGACAACATTCAAAAATGGGGAACAAGCACCGTATTATTGGAGTCTGGCGGTTACTATAACGACACAGACAAACAGTACATTCGCCAACTCAACTATGTACTGTTGCTCACTGCCCTACAGTCTATAGCCACACACAACTACGAAAAATATAGCGAAGAACAATATAATGCTATTCCGTTTAACGAAAAACGCATGAAAGCTATTATCTTGCGAAACGTACAACTAACTACCAATGGTTTTTCTTTTCAAACAGACATTAGTTTGATGCAGCAAGAGGTATTTGTCCCTAATGCAGAAAAGCTACAAACTAAACTCTGGATAGATGACCTCGGCGACCTTTCTACCTTTTATGGCTATCGAGAAATAGACTGTAAAGATTTACAAGTAGAAATTTTGGAAGGAAAAATAGCCCTGAACGAAACACCAAAGTTAGTATTGCGTGATAGTAAACAGCAAATAGTTTTTACAATATAACCTCCCCCCCCAGCCCCCTCTCCATTTGGAGAGGAGGAGTATTTAGCCCCTTTGGGGCTTTGCGAAACAGTCTTCCCCTCTCCAAATGGAGAGGGGGTTGGGGGTGAGGTAAAACATTTATCCAATGGCAAAACAAAAAGACCATATCGTTAATAACCTGAATATCAAGAACAACCGAGCATCTTTTGAGTACCACTTGTTAGACAAATATACGGCAGGTATTGTCCTGAAAGGTACAGAAATTAAGTCTTTGCGTTTGGGCAAGGCGAATATTCAAGATGCGTTTTGTATGTTCATAGATGACGAGTTGTATGTCCGCAACCTCAATATTTCTGAATATGCAGAGGGCGGAAAATATCACAACCACCCACCCAAAAGGGACAGAAAACTGCTACTTACCTCCAAAGAGTTGCGGAAGTTGAGGCAAGCCCTCAATGACGTAGGGCTTACGATTGTGCCTACACGCATCTTTTTGAGTGAAAAAGGCTTGGCTAAAATAGATATTGCTTTAGCTAAAGGTAAAAAACTACATGATAAACGGGAGGATATTAAGGAAAGAGAAACCAACCGAGAATTGCAGAGATTTAAGAGATAAAACAAAAAACCTACTGAAGACAGTAGGTTTTTGTTTGCTATTGAATTTCAAGGTGTTTACCAAACACCATTTCTTTGTTCAAATCTATGGTTAGCAGGACTGCGGTCTCCTCTACCTTGTACGTGATTCCAATGTCTGCGACCAAATCCACTTGTATTTGCCATTTCTAAGATTCTTGAAGTAGGAACATTGGCATTAGCGCCACCCAAAGCATTAACATTGGTAAGGGTAGGGGCAGCAAAAGACCTTGACCATAAATATTGTTTTACTGGAGCAGTGTGCTTTTCAGCCGGATTCCATGTATAATCTACGCCAAAGTGCGTGAAACAAGAAACTTCTGCCAAATAAGAATTAGCACCATCTACACCCAAAATACTTGTACGTATGTATTCTACGCCTCTATTATTACTTCTCAATATACGACCTGCCTCTGCACCTACATCATAACTTGTATTGGTAACACCTCTAAATGGTAAAGTTGCATCTGCATTCGTTACGGGTGTCCAATAAGGGTCTATCAAAGTTACACGAGCAGGTAAACGGTTACCTGTGCGGTTCAATTCGTAGCAAGTAGCCATTGTTAAGTTACCACCTAAAGAGTTACCCATTAAACGCAATTCTACAGAACCATTTAAAACACCAAATAATTTTCTTAACTCGCCTGCATATAATTGATGCACACTTTGATTAAATACGCTGTTGGTTACATAAGTGCCATCTGTTTTTTTCCAACGCATACCTACTTTTCTGTTGGCTGCATCATAAATTTTACATTCTTCGTCATAAGGACGTGGGTAGGTAGCACTTGGAGCTTTGTCATCAGCTAATTGTACCCAATGATAGATAGCCACATTCCAACCGTCACTTATCCATTTATTATGTACGTTTACTACACTACCACTTGCAGGGTCTGCTATAAATGTAAAATCTTCACGAGTTCTATTAATTACCCCATTAGGTTGCCAACCATGCGTATAGATGATAGTCGGTTTGTTAGGGTCAAAGAAACGGTTAGCCTGTCCAGGTATGAATTTTTGACAACCAATCGCATCTGTATTACCAGCTTGTGTACCATAGAAATAAATGCCTTGGTCGCAAAATTCGTAATCATATATCTGTAAAGATTGCGTATCTGCATCATAATCAATATTTGCAGGGTTGTTGCCTCTTGCAGCAGCACCAGCTTGCCCAGCCAAGAAACGAGCAGGTACTACAATTCTACCATTAGCAGCTTGCACAGCAGGAGAAGGCATTGTTACATTAAACCCACCAATAACAGCTACATTTGAGCCTGCCGTAAAAGACATACTTTGTGCCCCATTCGTTCTGCCTGTACGTTGTGCAAATAGTTTATTGCTACTGATAGATGCCGAATAACCCATTTGTGTTAATAACTGCCAAGCATCTACCATTAAGTTGCCTTGTGCATTTACATAGGGAGCAAAATAATTGCTATTTCCATGTCCTAAAATACCACCATTTACCAAAACTCTTGGGGCGGTATTCAGTACACCATCTGCATTTTTGTCGTAGTTGGCAGCAATACCATAAAGAGCTGGAGATTCTAAACCCGAAGGAAATAGATTGAATTCTTTTTGTTGTGCTTGTGTAAGTTCAGTGTTAGACAAGTCTGTTTGTTCTTTTTGGCAACTAACAAAAGTTGTACTCACTACACCTAATGAGAAAGCCAAAAAACTTTTGCGGGAAAATAGCTTATTTTTCATACGTAAATTTGGGTGATGTTTTATATGTTTTGAAAATGTGTTTGTTTTAACACAGTGCAAAAATATGCAAGCATTACAAAGTAGCCAAAAAAGGTAGGTTTACAAATGGTTTACAGCCCTTAAAATAATGTAGCTAATTATAAAATGAAACTAATTTTTAGTGTAACTAATTGATTTCTAATTGTTTATATTTTAATTAGGTTTTTCTATAAAACTATTTTTTTATTACTAAAATAAATTTGTAATCTGTTTAAATCAACTTACATCAAAATTAAGAGTATTGATGATGTATTTGTATAGTTATATTTTTATATGTCAATTTAGCTATAAATATTACATGAACTTTTAATAGGTTAAATTATCTCTTTGTATTTATGCTTTTATTATGCCTCTCAATCCCCCGTTGTCCGTAGAGAACCGCTAAAGCCTAACTCTACTCTACGGACTTTGTTAGGCAAATCTCCAGATTTGCGGTTTATAGTTTTCTTACACATCAAAACTAATTCTTGCGTAGTTATTTTATTAATAAGTTTCATATACAGTTTACATTTCTTCTCAACAAAAAACATTAAACCCATCTGCGTTTTAATTCTTGTGCCATGCGAATAGGAGAAGGGAGGTGGTTGTAGCTAATCCGCAAAAAGTATTTGGGTCTAGCCCCAAAACTCTCGTAAAACTCTGCAATAGGTGTTTTTTCTGGACTCTCAAAATCAAAAATGGTAGCTTGGGGGGCATAAGTTGGTGCTGAAAGTAAGTGTTCGTGTATCAACAAAGTTCTGCCATTGATTTTCCTGTACGCATGATAGGCTGCATTGAACAAATAGATAATGTGCCGTTGGTAATAAGCTAATAGAATGCCCGCAGTGTATTTTTCATCTTCTTGGGTATAAATCAATTTAGCACAGTGATTTTGGTGCAAAGATGTATAGAGTTCTTGTAATAAATCATAGGCATTTTCGGCTACGCCACCTTCTATTTTTTTTGCAGTTTCTTCACAAAACATCACTATCAAAGGTTGAATATCGGTACTTTCTACAATTTTTATAGCACTTTTTAAAGCCCTTTTTAAATTCATTTTTCTATCTCTATTGTACTTTTCTATATTTCTTTGTGCGTCTGTGTGCAGTGCCAAATGATGTGTAGTAAAAACCGTTTGGGCAATAGGCAGATTTGTAAAAGTAGGGTTGTCCGTATTGAAACAATACCAACTTACCCACTGATACGTTTGTAGCATTTTTTGAATAAAAGTATCTACCAATTCGACAGTTACCGTTTCCAATGCAAAAATGCCTAATTGTTGGCAAAAAAGAGGCTGTTGCACAAAAGCAATGCCGTATTTTTGGCGTATAGGCAAGGGCATTACTATCTCATACTTTCCTTGTGGTGCATAAACTATAGCTTGCCAATTTGGACTTACTACGTCTAAATACCAAGAAAGAGCATACAAAATACCTTGCGGAGAATTACTAATTAATTCATTCCACGCCTTTTCATCAATAGCTTTTCTTTGTATTATTTTTAGGTCTTTAATGGTTATTTTTTTAATCATTAGCATACAATATAAAAATTTTATTATATTACAAACAATGCTATATTGGCAAAAAAGGTGTAATCTTTTTTAGGGTCGTGCCGTGAATTGTTATGCGTAGCCACAATAGCAACAACTAAAAAAGTACGAATAACGTGTTTTAAAACTATTTGATTATCAGGTAATTAAAAATACGTTATAGGAAGAGTTCAAGAAGCCCTATAAAGATGTCATCTTTTAGAAAGATGACATCTTTATAGGGCTTCTTGAACTCTTCCTATTTCTTTGAAAAAATTAGTTTTACTATAAGTTTTTAAGGCACGATACTATAAGACCTTATAGGTTTGTTTTTTATAGAGGTTTATTCAACTAAAAACTTCTTTACTACATTTCCCTTATTGGTTTGGAGTTGCAACAAATACAAACCTCGTGGCAGTTGTAGTTCAATAGCCAAATTGTTCAATTCGCCTATTTGAACAGTTTGCCCAATCATATTTGTAATTCGGTAATTTTTAGTTACCATTCCTTCGGGGATTTGTACTTGTACTTGGTTTTGGGCAGGGTTCGGGAACAAGTTAATTTGTGAACTTATCAATTCGTTAGTATCCGATAAAATAATGGCGGGTGAACTCAATAGCTCTTTTCGCATAGGAGATTTTTCTAAGACTATTCGCATTCTTTCTACTTGGCACTTCGTAAAAATATTCATACAAGCATCAAAAGAATAATCTAAGAAGTTTTGTACCATAGGCACTCCTCCACAACTCACAGGCGAAGTAGGGCAACCATTGGTATCATTGAGTTGGGCAGGAGTGTCTGAACAATAATCTACGGCTTCGTTACAACCGCCAAACGTATGCAGCACACCTAAATAATGTCCTATTTCATGTGTCAAGGTACGTCCTAAATTGTAAGCATACGTAGGGGATAACTGTGGAACTTGCACTTTACGATAAGAACCCAAAGCCCGTTTCACCACTATTACGCCTTCGGTTTGGCGTGTGCCGTCTGTAGGGGCTAAACCTTGTAAACCCGACTGCCAAGGGAATTGTGCATAACCCAAAAATCTACCACCATTAATTAATAAAGTATCAATCACCCAAATATTCAAATATTTGTAAGGATTCCATACCGTTTGCGGTTTTACTACGGCATTCATTTCGTCTAACTCAAAAGAACCTTTGTTCCAACGGTAACGCATTACGCCTTTTTCGGGCA
>CANGYA010000045.1 GCA_947457925.1 Cytophagales bacterium
CTTTTTTGCCAACGACCAATTTACCGTTTACAATACGGCAAATGGTTTGGTAGGCAACCGTATTCGCAATGTGTTTACGGACAACGAACATACGGTTTGGGTGCTTGCTTATGAGGGCATTTCGACCATTAATCACAAGGGCAAAATTACGAATTACACCACTGCCAACGGTTTGCACGAAAATGCCACCAGAGTAGGTTTACAAGACACGCAAGGTACTATTGGGATTGGTACAAAAAATGGTTTACATTTTTACAAAAACAAAAAATTTGGTTTATTAACTAAACAAGACGGCTTACAAAGTAATTTTATTTCTGCTCTTTTCGAAGACGACAAGGGCAGACTTTGGATAGGCTCAACGGGTAGTGGCGTAAGCATTTACAATCTTTATACGCAACAATTTGAGAGTTTTCCCCAACAAAAAGTAATTGCCGAAGAAACTATTTTTTGCTTTTTTCAGGACAAAGACAATCATATTTGGATAGGCACAGCCAATGGTATTTTTA
Source organism: Cytophagales bacterium (assembly GCA_947457925.1). GTDB lineage: Bacteria > Bacteroidota > Bacteroidia > Cytophagales > Thermoflexibacteraceae > JAAFKA01. Next base: position 507 of record CANGYA010000045.1, read on the forward strand.
AATTGTACGAAAATACTTACCATCATTATACTACCAAACATGGTTTATTGCATGATGACGTTTTTCAGATAATAGAGGACGTAAAAGGCGAAATTTGGCTCACCACGAATATGGGCATTTGTAGGGTACACCGCAAAGATTTTTATGATTTGGACAAAGGACTGTTGAATAAACTCAATATTACGATTTACTCTAAAGATGACGGACTGAAATCAAGCCAAGCTACGCCCCTTGCTAATGCGTTTCGGGCTTCTGATGGCAAATTGTGGTTTCCTATGCTCAAAGGGGGCATTGCGGTTTTTCCGCCAGAAAGTGAAGTCATTAACACCTACAAACCGCCTGTACTGTTACAAGGGCTTGTAGTGGACAACCACCACATTGATATTAATAGAGCTATTACCTTGCCTGCCCACCAGCACCGTTTTATATTTAGTTATACGGCTCTTAGTTTTGTTAATCCTAAAAAAGTACGTTTTAAATATAAATTAGCCCCCTTTGATACTGAGTGGCAAGAGGCAGAAATAGGCAGCAGAACTGCACAATACACCAATTTAGATAACGGAGAATATGAATTTAAAGTGATAGCCTGTAACAATGATGGCGTATGGAATGAAGAAGGTGCAAGCCTTAAATTTACAATATTACCACCTTTTTGGGAAACTACTTGGTTTAAAATTGTAGTTGTTCTCTCTTGTATTGTCTTTGGGATTGTTTTTTATCAAATACGGGTGTACCAAATCAAAGCACACAACAAAGAACTGGCTTCGTTGGTGGCAGAAAGAACCAAAGAGTTGGTAGCCAAAAACCAAGAATTAGAACAGCAAAAAGAAGAAATAGAACAACAATCAGATAATTTGTTGCACCAAAGCCGAATTATAGACGAACAAAACGAGCAACTACGCAAAGTTAATACAGATTTGGAACAAAAAGTACAAGAAAGAACTGTTGAACTAAGCAAAGCCTACTTAGAATTATTGCACGCACACGAAGACCTCGATAACTTTGTGTATAGGGCAGCCCACGACTTAAAAGGTCCCTTAATGCGTCTATTAGGCTTGTGCCAAGTAGGACAATTAGAAATAGAAGATAATACAAGTTTGTATTATTTTCAGTTATTGTTGCAAAATGCCCAAGAATTAGATGCTACTTTATCTCGGCTACTCATTGCGGATAAAATCAAGAAACACAGTGTAAATTTTGCTTTTATCAACCTCAAAACCGAATTGCAAGACATCATACATTCCTTGCGAAATGTGGCGGGGTTCAATGAAGTGGAAATTATTTTGGAAGTGCCAGACCGCCAATATGTTTATACAGATGCTTTTTTGCTCAATACTATTTTGCAAAATCTTATCAAAAACTCTATTGACTACCGCGAATACAACGCACAACACCCTTCTTTTGTCTTGATTAGGTCGTTTATTCGTGAACAAACAACGCTGTTAATAGACATTGTGGACAACGGCATAGGGATTCAGGAAGAAGCACAACCGCATATTTTTGAGATGTTTTACAGAGGTTCTGAACAGTCCAAAGGTTCGGGTTTAGGTTTATACGTGGCAGAGATAGCAGCCAAACGAATGAATGGCAACTTGCGTTTGGTACAATCTAACCACAATGGCGACACCATTTTTGAGTTGCGTTTGCCTTTAGAACAGCATTTGGCATAAGGCTGTTATACTGAAACTAAATTGGTTTTAATCTGTAGCATAGGCTTTAGCCTATGTAGGCACAGGCTAAAGCCTATGCTACAGAAAATCCATTTTTGATTGAGTATAGATGCCGTTTTGAGCAAAACTATTTTATATAACACCCACATTTTTCTTTTTCCCTACCTTTTTGCGAGGTTTGGTGGTTTTTGGTTTGGCTGTTTGTGCAGCTTTTTTGGTGGCAACAGCTTGTTTTTTCAGGGCTTTGAGGGTTTGGAGGTAGAGGTGGCGGAGGTCAGTACGCACTTCTTCCGAAGGATTATTGAGCAAACCGTAGGCAACAAAAAACTCTACTTCGTTGTATTCCTCTACTTCAAAAGCTAGATTGGCAGCACTGCGACAATAAACAGCCCGCAAAGAGTCATAGAGAGGGTTGTTTAAAATGCCCAATACAGCTTCCTTCTCTAAGTTAAAAGCCTCTTGATAATATGTTTGAATAGCTGTTTCGTCTAATTCCTGTCTGCGTTTTCCAAAGTATGCCTTGTAGTAGGCTTCCATTGCAGCATTGTGCAATTCCTCAAATGATTTCATAGTTTTTTGACTTTGATGAGTGGTGTGCTAAATTCTACAACGATAATAAAGGCGGTGAGTTCAGGAAAGCCTCCTTTTTGTACTTGTTTTACTTTTTGTCTAATACGCTGATTAATTTGCTGTTTTGTGCCTTTCAAAATTCCAGAAACCTCCAACTTGCCTGAAGGCGTAGGCGAAGCATCTCCTTTTTTATTCAAAAAATAATCTACACCTATTCGTTTAGTGGCTTGTTCGGCTATGGTAAAATCTGTAAAATACTCTATTATCAACATGGCTAAACAATATGCACCATCTTCTACTGCATACTCTTTGTCCTTGTGAGATTTGAGAAGTTGCTCACTTACCTCCCCAAACGACACAGCTAAGAGTTGCTCTAAATCTCCTATGACTTGTACATTGACAGGTTCTGGATGATTGTGATGCCCTAAACAAACCGCCGCAGCCTCCGAGAAATTGGTACAAACAAAAGGAGATAAACTACTTACGTTTTTTAGGTCATATAGATTGATTTCGTGGATTTGCATGGAGTAGCAGAAAATTTAGGACTTAGTAACCAATAGATTTTTGAGGTGTGTTTCTATAAGGACTAAACGAGTTTCTAATTCTTTGATGCTTTGTTGTAGTTGTTCTATCTCTTTTTGTGGTTCTTGTTGTACGACACAATGGTTTACATCATTTAATACGGTATTGATTTGTTGGGCTGTTGTGTGAATCGTCTTGTTATTAGTTGTATTGTTAGGAAAAAAATCTACTATGGGGGTTTTAAAAACTTCGGCTATTTGGGAAAGTCGGGTAACATTGATGTCGTTATTACCTCCTTCAATCTTAGAAAACCCAGAAGTGGACATATTGAGCAGACGAGCTATTTCTTCTTGCGAAAGATTTTTAGCCTCTCTCAACTGTCTGATTTTTGTCTTGACGTTTTGCAGTAAAACTTCTGCGGATTTTTCTATTTCTTCCGAATTTTTATTATTAGTCATTATTTGATTAAAAGTATTTGTTAAAAATACTATAAGTACAAAGGTAGAGTATATAAAATTAGGAATAAAGTTTTTTTAATGTTTTTTTTGGGGAAAGTAAAAAATAAAAACATTTACGCAAAAACGGCTTTATTTCATGGAATTGCTTGTATATCTTATCGCAGGGCTGTTTTCTATTCCTGCCATTCGGTATCTGATGGGTGCAGATAGACTGTCGCCTATTACCTACCTTTTGGCGTTGTTATTTGCCCCTTTTGTGGTCTTGGCAGCCCTTGTGAAGTGGATGTTTACAGCAAGGATTTGAGGAAGAATGTAAGTTTGAGTTGAAGGAGTTTAAAAATAAATAGAGCTATGAAAGAACTTAATCCATACACAGAACACAAAGGGAAGCAAGAAATTAAAAATGCACCTAAAGACCAATTTGGTAATGCCAAAGGTACAAGCTATGACTTAGCAAAAGATGGGGCATTTAAAGGCGTAAGTATAGCTGTACTTCATCTTTACACAGGAGAAGGATTTAACTTTTCTTTGCCTTTGCAGGCTTTACAAGAAAAGGGCTTTTCAATTATCAGGTGGGCTGATACACCGCCACCTATTTCGGAGTTTAATAAGGCTTTGGAAAAAGTCAGTCAGTTATGGATTATTTCTGATAGAAGCCCAAAACTTAGCCAAGAGTGTTTGGTAAGCATTAAAAATTTCTTTGACAAAGGTAAAGGAGTTTATATATGGGGAGATAATGAGCCTTTTTATGCAGATGCCAACCAAGTAAGCCAATTTCTGATAGGAGTACAAATGCAAGGAAATGTATATGGAGATAAAACGGTAAAAGTACAAGTATTAGAAAAAAATGAAGGGTTTGTGCGACATCTAATAACTACAGGAATAGAGAAACTATATGAAGGAGTTACAATTGCTACTATTCAAGACAGTCCACATTTAAGACCTTTGCTGTATGGTTCAGCTAAAAATATTGTGGCTTCTCTGTATGTTAGAGAGGGTAAGAGGCTAATTATCGATGGCGGATTTACTCGATTATACTGTAATTGGGATACGGCAGGTACAGCAAGGTATGTAAAAAATGCAGCAACTTGGCTCACTAATTTTGAGAGGTTTGGTAACAAAATTTTTCATTCATAAAACTCACTTTAAAACTAAATAATACAATGGGCTACATCTGTTCTAATCCAAATTGTAAAAAAAAGTACCCACAAATGACTTCTGACGGTTTTTGTTATGAGGCTACTTGTAATGGAGATTATATAGTGATAGAAGACCAAGGTGGTGGTGGCAATCCCGATAGGCAAATAGGTCTTTGTATCTTGTTAATGGATGCATCTGGTTCTATGCAGACAACCAAACCTTTTGAAGATAAAGGAAATAATAGTTCTCTAATAGATTTGGTGTCAAGGAATGTAGCAAGAGCTATTTTTGACTTAAAAAACCTTACACAAGGAAAAGCAAAAGATGCTTATATCTTAGCTCTTATGTTTGATGATGTGGTCAAGGAACTATTTTTTGATTCAGTTGATAATTTGACAACAAAGCATCATAGTGAGGGTAATTTTGAAAATTTCATCAAACAAGAATTGAGTAATATGGGTGGAGGGACAGATATTACAACAGCCTTAGAAAAAGCATATACTTTTTACGAGCAGTTTATACACAATAAGATTAATTCTTTGGGTGAATATACTGTTTTAAGTCAATTGGACAGAGGTTTTAATAATAATCCAATTAATATTTCTAATGTAAGAGTTTTAATTTATACGGATGGAAATCATAATGCTAATTCAACCTTGTATAGCCCTTTTAAAGACCTAGACCCTGATATTTTGATGGGGGCTTATTTTGGTGAAGCTACAGACGCAGGAGCAAGAGAGTTGCGGAACATCTTAGGTAATTGTTTCAAGCATAATGAAAAACAGTTTTTTTTGATTAATAATACAGAAGATTATGCCCAACTTAAAAATCTATTTAGAATGGCATCTGGTGCATCTGGTTTTTGTCCGATTTGTTTGACAAACATTAAAAGAGGTTAAAACCATGAAAAAATTTATTTTCTTATTTGTATTGTGCATAAGTAATTACTTTACCTATGCACAGGATATTGATGGAATCAAAGATGTAAAAACTCTAAGGCGTATCATTAGAAGTTACAGAGATACTGTCAAGACGCAAAGGGAGTTAGAAATCACCCTTCGTAAAGAGATAGATACACGAAAAGAGAACAATGATACCCTAAAGGTACGTATTCAAGAATTAGAAAAAAAGGCTATATCACAACCTCAAGGTTCTTGGGGGTGGGATTTTTCTATCTTGGCTCTTATTTTGGCTTGTTTCATTGTACTTTTTTTGGCTTGTTTCATATTTTACTACCGTCTTAAACACATATGTAATGCTCTTTCTAAATTGCAAGACCAAAATGAAAGTTTGGGTGATAGGTTGTTTTCTCACCAAGAAACCCTCATTGTAGATATGAAAAACAAAAAAGAAAATCAGGTGATAACCCCACCCACAGAGCCTCCTGTGCTTACAGAAATAAAAGAGCAGATAGTAAGGCAAACCCTTTATCAATCCTATTTTCAGGCAGAAATCATGATGACTTCGGGACCTCGCAAATATGAAACCAATCTGAGAACAGAAACAGATATAGAATTGGGTGAAGATGTAGCAGGGTTTGCAGTAGTTGGGGATAAAGCTGTTTTTTGGGTGTTAGACGGGACAAGTGATGCTTTGGTATTGAGAAATCGTAACCAAAAGCAATATTTTTCAAGTCGTCATTTAGCTCAATCAATAGCTATCAATGTTCAAAGTCATCTATCTGACTTGATAAAAGACAATATTTCATCTTTTCAGTTACTTAAAAAAGCATTGCACTCTACAGAAGTTGAATGGCGTAAAGTAATAGGTGAGTTATCACCTGAAGACCGTTCCGATTTATTAACGACAATAGACTCTTTCAAAAACCACGTACAATGTTCAACAACTGTAATTGTTGGAGTTCTATCTTTAGATGGCAAGTTAGATGTTTGTAGAGTAGGCGACTCAAAAGTTTTTGCTTTTGATACAAGCAAAAAATGTTTGGCACAAGACTTAGCTAACAATCCTCCTAATGATAAAATGAGCAGACTATTTGTTTCTTTGCAAAAACAGCAAGGTGAAGTGGTTGTTGATTTTTCTCCTGAACAAGAGTTTAAATATCAACAAGTAGTAGTCAATGATATTCAATATGTAGTTGCTTTTTCTGATGGCTTAAACTCGAAAAGTGAAGAATATGTAAAGAATATAGCTCACTTAAACTATGAAGTTATTCGCAAGCATTTGCCTTCCATTCGTGCAACTACAGCAGATGATAAATCGTTTTGTGTAATTCAAATCAAAGACACTAACAAAAGTTAAATCAATTTATGAAAGTAACAATTAATGGACAACTTCTTGATTTTGACCCCAAAACTATAACAAAATGGGAAATACAATCTGGTGGATTGGAGAGTTTCTGTTTTCCTTCTATTGGGAATACCAAATGCTTTGTAAAAAGGAAAAAAGGTATTCCTTTTTCTGGGATTGATTTACTTACCAAACTTAAAGCTATTGGTAAATTAGACTATTTCCCTGTGATTTATGATATACAATCACAACAAGAAGTAGATACAGAAGATAACCAATCAAAGGTATTCTACTATTTGTTTTCAGAGTTCATAGAGGGAGATACCTTAGAAGATGTTATAACTAAAGGCAATCCATTCGATTTGATAAAAATGCAAACCGACTTATATGCAGCACTCACCAAACTGCATGAGTTGGGCTTTTGGTTTTGTGATTTTGCAGAAAAGAACATTTACTATGGTAAACAAACCAAACAATACTATTTGATAGATTTGGATAGTTGTGCTTCTTTACAAACCCAACCGAATAACGAAAGTGTCATCTTTAAAACGTATGCCACAATTACAGAAAGTTTTTTTATAGACATACTCAAGAAGCAAGGTTTTGACCTCAATCACATTAAAGGAGATGCTCTAAACTTATTACAGTTGGTTTGTTTTCTCGCCAAATTAGACTATTGTTTATTGATGAGAAAAACTAATGCCAAGTTTAGATTTTTTGATAGCAAAAATTTTATAAACTTACATCATTTTATTCATGAAAAAAATGAAAAATTAAGTGAAAGAGTATTTAATGATTTTGTGATTAAAAACAGTATTTTGAATAAGGAACAAATAAAAACCCTTATTACATTCATATTAGGGCTTGCACAATTACCAAATGTGGAAATAAAGTATTTTATGGCACATGGGCAAGACAAAGAAACTACAATTGGACTTGGAGATGAAGTATATTTATCTTGGGAAGTTCTCTATGCTTCTACAGTAGAAATAAGTGGTATAGGTACATCTTTGGCAGCTAAAGATAGGAGAAAAGTAAAGCCTGCACAAGACACTACTTACATATTAAAAGCCACCAATAACCAAAATCAGGTTTCTCAAAAGCAAGTAAAGGTTAAAGTTGTAAAAAAAAAAGTAATTAATGTTACTGAAAATGAAGTTGTTTTTTCCATTCAAAAAGTGCCTTTGAAAGACAGAATTCAAAACTTAGTAAAGATTGAAACGCAAATTGTAACAAAAGAAATTTTTGTAACTAAAAAAACTAACCTCTATAAGACAGTTAGTGCTATTTTAACTATAATTATAGCTCTTTTGGGTATATACATAGGGATAATTGTGAATGCTACTTCTTCTTTAGAAAATGAAAATCAAATACTTATTCAAAAACTAAAAGAACAAAGACAATATATGATACCAGATGCAGCAGATACAATTAAGGCTTCATCTTCTATTGAGGAATCAAAAAATTTGAAAAATATAATTCTTGCCGAATTTTCAGGCTCATTCACAGGAAAACTAAAAGGTTATTATAGACAATTATCAGTTTCTAATTTAGAATACCAACCAAACCAATCTTTTTCTTTTTTGTACTCTGTACAAGGAGAAGGAACAAGCCAAAAAAATCAACAAGGACAAGGAAACTTACAAAATTATACAATCTCTTTTGCCACTTTGGGTAGTGGAAAAATCATTAAAAAATCAAACGGCTATGAACTAATAGCAAACGACAGTACATGGCAATTCTTTAAACCAATCTCTTTATGAAAAAAATACTTTACTGCTTATCAATGAGCCTTTTAGTGGCGTGTGAGAGCCAAACAACTTCTGAAATGATGACACATTACGAAGCAAAAATCTCTACTTTACAAAACCTACGATTGCAAGATAGTTTGTTATTGCACAGTTTACACAATGAGATGGACATTATCAATGACGTTTTGGACTCCGCCCAAAGCCTCAATGCCCTCTTTGCTCAAAGTGGACAAACAAATAGACAACACGCCATTACTAAAATAAAAGGTATGACACTGTTGTTAGAAGAAAGTCAGGCAAAAGTCAAAAAATTAGAGGAAGATTTACAAGCTGCCCAATCTGCTTTAAAAAACTCGCCAATCGTACAGCAACCTGTTGCAACAGCAGCAGCAACTATTGATAAGCAGTTAGCCTATTACAGAAAATTAGAGGCAACATTACAAGCTCTAAAAAAAGAAAATATAGAGCTAAAACAATATGTAGAAGAACAAAAACAGGTAATTATAATAAAAGACACAAAGTTAGCAGAATTAGAAGCTAAGAAAGTAGCTATGCAACAAGCCTTGGGCGAACTCAATCAAGCTATTGGTGAAGCAAATAGTAGATTAAAAAAAGCCTTAGAAGAAGTAGAAAACACCAAGAAAGATGCTAAAAATCAAAAGGCAAGAATTTATTATGACATAGGTTTGGAACTCAAAAAGAGTTTTGATAATCTCAATGCAAAATGGGCGCAACCAAAGATAAGTCGTCAGTTGGTAGATGAATCTTATGAGTTATTCTCTAAGTCCTATCAATTAGGCTATCCAGAAGCACAAAGAGAAATGCTAATTCTCAAAGATACAGAACCTTACAACAAGTATTTGAGTAAATAAATTGAATTTAGTAGAGAAAACTCTAAATAAATGATAAGCAAGTGTTAAAGTTTATGAAACTAAAAGACATCATTACAATTATAGCTTCGTCTATTTTAGTTAAATACCTCATAAATGGTATTAAAGTAGGCTTTTCTTTTCCTCTTACACGCCAACTATGGCAATCTAACACCAATACTATATTCAAAATAATTGTAATTTTCTTTTTTACATTAGAGATTATTAAGGTTTTGTAACATAGACTTTAGTCTGTGTAGTAATTACTTGATTAACAATATATTACAGGCACAGACTAAAGTCTATGCTACAGACCTTAATAACCTCTATTTAATTTTGATAAGTAATAAGAAACAATTATTTGAGATTATTTCTTAACTTAGCGAAAAAATCTTATGGGTAGAGTTTTGCACATAGTTTTAACACCCGAACAAACCAAGGAACTTATCAGTTGTCACCAAGAAAGTCCTCACCATGTTTTCCGTCAAAGATGCCAAATCATCTTATTGAAAGCTGCTGGTCGTAAAACATCCGATATATGCCAAATAGTAGGGATTAAAAGTGAGCATCAAGTGAATAGTTGGATAAAACGGTATAAAAGTTCTTATTCTACTATGGGAATTGGCGTGTTATCTAATGTCAAAGGTCAAGGTCGTAAGCCCATTTTTGATAAGCAAAAAGAAACAGCCTTGATAGAGCAAGTTGTCAAAACAGAACGTCAGAAACTTGAAAATGCAAAAATTATTTTGGAGAAAGAACTCAATAAATCATTCAGTATCAAGACTTTAAAGAATTTTTTAAAAACATTGGCTGGCGATACAAACGTATAAGGCGTAAAGTAAAGGGGCAGGCAGATAAGGACTTGATTGGTATTAAAAAAGAGCAATTAGCTCTTTTAGAACAACAAAGTCAATTGGGGCAGCTTGATTTATTTTATGGTGATGAAACGGGGGTAAGTGAGTTAGCGTATGTGCCTTATGGTTGGCAGCAAAAAGGTGAAAATATAGCTATCCCCGCTCAACATGGTAAACAACTTAACTGTTTTGGTATTTTGTCAAGAAACAATGATTTTTTCTCAAAAACAACTACAAAAGCTATTGATGCAGCTTTTATAGTTGAGTTCTTTGAGGATTTTTCATTACAATTACAAAAACAGACGGTGGTAGTCTTAGATAATGCACGGATTCATATTGCCCAGAAAATCAAAGAACGGCTACCTTATTGGCAAAAAAGAGGACTATATCTATTTTATTTGCCCCCTTATTGCCCACATCTGAATAGTATTGAAAGATTATGGAAAGAAATTAAAGCTCGGTACATAAAACCAGAAGATTACACGACTTTTGATGACCTACACTATGCAACTACTAATTGCTTGAAACAAGTCGGAAAAAGTATTAAAATTAAATTCAATAAATATTCTTAATTAATTTTTTACAGTTACTTATGATATTTTTTTCTTGCCTTTTATGTTCTATTGGCTTGCGTGACTCTTTTTTTGTGGTTGTGCATCGACTTGTGCTTTAGGTTGCGTGAATTAGCCACCATTTACACTTTCGTTAGCCCTCCGCCTTTGGCTACCAACTAATTATTCTGTATCTTTGCCCAAATTTTGTAACAAAGAGCAGCAATGGAACAGCATTCAAAAATATTTGTGGCGGGACATAGAGGCATGGTAGGTTCTGCCATTACCCGCAAATTACAACAAAAAGGGCATCAAAACTTAGTTTTAAAAACTTCCAAAGAGTTGGATTTGCGTAACCAACAAGCCGTTTTAGATTTTTTTGCTAATGAAAAGCCCGACTATGTGTTTTTGGCAGCAGCTAAAGTAGGTGGCATTGTTGCGAACAATACGTACCGAGCAGATTTTATTTATGAAAATTTAGCTATACAAAATAATGTTATTCATGCAGCTTACCAGCATCAAGTAAAAAAACTAATGTTCTTGGGTTCATCTTGTATTTATCCTAAATTAGCTCCACAACCTCTCAAAGAAGATTACCTATTAACAGGATTGTTAGAAAGTACCAATGAACCTTATGCTATTGCCAAAATAGCTGGAATTAAAATGTGTGAAGCCTATCGTAGCCAATATAATTGTAATTTTATTTCTGTAATGCCTACAAATTTGTACGGTCAAAACGATAATTATGATTTTGTCAATTCCCATGTATTGCCTGCCCTTATTCGTAAGTTTTACTTAGGACATTGTTTAATGCAAAATAATTGGCAGGCTATTCGTGGAAATTTAAAATATTACAAAGTAGGTGGTGTAGATTATAGCCAAGCTACGGAGCAAGAAATTATAGCTTTATTACAAAAATTTGGTATCAACTACCAAAACGGCAACGTAAGCATAGAAATCTGGGGTACAGGCACACCTAAGAGAGAATTTTTACACGCAGACGACTTGGCAGAGGCTTGTTATTATTTGATGCAAAACTATAACGAACAAGATTTTGTGAATATAGGTACAGGCGAAGACCTCAGTATCAAGGAATTAGCGGAAATGGTCATGCAAATTGTTGGTTTCAAAGGCAACTTGGTGTTCAATACCAGCAAACCAGACGGCACACCTCGCAAACTCATGGACGTAAGCCGTTTGCACCAAGCAGGTTGGAAACATACAATAGCCCTTTCTACAGGTATTCAAAAAGTATTGGAAGAAGTAAAAGAAAGAGGACAACTTAAATAATAGTTGTTCAATAAGATTGATGTAAAATAGACTTTAGTCTGTTTTTTGGGAATTTCTTTAAACAGACTAAAGTAAAGTGCTATTAAGCTAACTCTACAGTTTCCTAAAACAAATCAAACTTTTCGGCAGTTTTCACACAATCTGCAAAGATAAAATCCAAAATCCCTAATAATTTATTAGGATTGTCCAAACCCACAGTGCTGGGGTGGCGGTAGATAGTTTTGCCGTCTAACTTGCCAAACTCCCACGCCTTGCCAATACTGACGATAGCATAAATGGGTATGGCTGCGTTTTCGTTTATGTGCCTTGCCACAATGAGCTGGCGGTAGGCATCTGACCACCCCAACTCAAAATCGTCATTTTTTGCTTCTATAGTAACCAAAAGGGGTTTTTGAAATGTATTGGTTCCTGTTTTGTCTTTGGGCGTAACGACATAATCTGGCACTAAAATCAAATCTTCATACTTGATTTGGGGGTGGCTGAATACTTTTACTTTGGGGTTTCGTTTCCAAACTTCTTTCAAAATAGGAAAAATGAGAGCCTCACAAGCATAAAATTCCATATCTGTATTGCCCCGATTTTCTAAAACGAAAGCAAAGTCTTCCTCTAAGAAGGTAGGCAGCGGCAATTCTGCTATGGCTTTGAAATTCACAAAACTACCATTTTGAAGATTGAACCCAAAATGAGCTAATAATTCAGCATTGTTTTTAAAGTCGGTAAATTTCATAAGAGTTGGCTGTTTGGACAAAAATAATCATAAATGAGGAGATAACAAAAAATCTGTAGTGTTGGCTTCGCCGACACATGACGTTATTACGTCAAACCGTCTTGATGTTTTGTTACCAATTTTTCTACAGCCACTGCCACACTTTCCAAACTGTCTATGCTTTTGCCAAAAGTAGGGAATTGGTAGGTTTGTAAATACGCCAAGTCATCATGTTTGTACCAATTATTTTCATAGCCAGCTTGCCAATCAAACAAGGCTTGAATGTCGTTGGCGGTATATTCTTCTTTGGTGTGTATCCAATCTGTTTTACCTATCAATTCGTGGCTGCGTTTCAGTACGTCTAATTCTGTATTGGTTGTAATACCTTGAATACCAAAGGTTTGGTAAAAATCTATCATCACTTTTTTATCTCCTTCGGACAATTCTTTGGCAGGTGTATCAAAAATCACGATTTGAGATAAAGGAATGACCCTTTTACCCAAAATACGTGCATATTCCAACTCTATCAGGCAATAGGGCGAAGTCATACAACGCGGAGCCATGACGTATGCAAAGTTATGAGCCGACTCGATACCTTGTGAAATCCGTAGGGCATAATCTTCTCCATCGGGAATATTTACCTTGTCAAACCAACTGTCATAGCCTGCTAATTTGAGGTGTTGGTGCAGCCTGCCCACAAAGGCAAGGCTTTCTCGTCTGCCGTAAGAGATAAAAAGGTCTTTCATGTTTGTTTGTCTTTTTCTACGGCAAAATATAGTGAGAAATAGTAAAAAAACAATAAAGTAACTTTTTTTTGTGCTAAATTACCTAGTCTTTTGACTTTATATCTATTATAGATAAGTACGTTTGCTTTCAGGCAAATACATAGACCCAATTTATATTCGCCTGAAGGCAAATGTACTCTAAACAAGTCTTTGTATTTTTGGCGGTTTATTTCTCTTTTTCTATGAAAATTCTCAATTCGATAGTCCTTTCTGCAAGTTTATTGTTAGCTTGGCAGAGTGGTTTGGCTCAAAATGACCCCGACAACACCATACAAACAGACAGCACGCCTGTATGGGTAGCTAAAAAATATGCGTACAATCCTGAAACGACACGCAAGTTTGAACTTCAACATACACAATTAGCCGTTAGTTTTGACTGGCAAAAACAATATTTGTATGGCAAAGCTACTTTGACTATGCAGCCGTATTTTTATCCACAAAATCAAGTCGTATTAGATGCCAAAGGTTTTGAAATTCAACAAATCACGTTAGAAAACGGACAGGCTTTAAAATATGACTATGACAAGAAAAAAATTACCATCAATTTGCCTAAAACCTATAATAAAGGCGAAAAATTAGTTATTAAAATCAACTACATAGCCAAACCTAACGAATTAGTTACTACAGGCAGCGATGCTATTACTTCGGATAAAGGGCTATATTTTATCAACCCTTTGGGCAAAGAAGCCAACAAACCGCAACAAATTTGGACACAAGGCGAAACAGAGGCAAGTTCTTGCTGGTTTCCTACTTTTGACTCACCCAACGTAAAAACTACGCAGGAAATTGCAATTACCGTAGATAAACAATTTGCAACATTGTCTAATGGTAAGTTGGTAACTACGAAAGATAACGGCAACGGCACTCGTACAGACACTTGGCGACAAGACAAGCCTCATGCCCCGTACTTGTTTATGATGGCAATAGGCAAATATGCCGTAGTAAAAGACCGTTGGAAAGATTTAGAGTTGGCGTATTATGTAGAGCCTGACTATGAAAAATATGCAAAAGCTGTTTTTGGAAATACACCTAAAATGATAGATTATTTTTCTACACTTTTAGATTATCCGTTTCCTTGGGACAAATATTCGCAGGTGGTCGTAAGAGATTATGTGTCTGGGGCTATGGAAAACACCTCTGCCTCTATTTTCATGGAGGCTTTGCAAGTGGACAACCGTTATTTGATAGATGATAATTGGGACGGTATCATTGCACATGAGTTGTTTCATCAATGGTTTGGCGATTTGGTTACTTGTGAGTCTTGGGCAAATTTGCCTTTGAACGAATCTTTTGCCAATTATTCCGAATTGTTGTGGCAAGAACACCTCAACGGCACTGATGCCTTAGAAATGCAGTTATACGAGGAAATGAATGAATACATGGGCGAAGCAGAAACTAAACGTGAGCCAATGATTCGTTATTATTACAAAGACAAAGAAGAAATGTTTGACCGTCATTCTTACTCAAAAGGTGCGGTACTCTTGCACATGCTACGCAAGACAGTAGGAGATGAAGCATTTTTTACAGCTTTGAAATTGTACTTAAAGAAGTTTGCCTACAAAAAAGCCGAAATTCACGACTTGCGTATGGTCTTTGAGGAGGTTACAGGCGAGGATTTGAATTGGTTTTTTGACCAATGGTTTTTGCAAGCAGGACACCCCAAATTGACTGTAAAACATAGCTATAATGCTACTACAAAAAAAATACAACTCACTGTTAATCAAGAACATGATTTGAATTATACGCCTTTGTACCGTTTGCCTTTGTATGTAGATGTTTGGGTGAAAGGCAAGAAAAATCGTTATGCAGTAGTCATTGATGAGCAGAAAGAAGTTTTTGAGTGGGAGGCAGCAAATCAGCCAGATTTAGTGCTTTTTGATGGAGAAACGCAGTTATTAGGCGAAATTACTCACGAAAAAACAATGGCAGAGTACGTTTTTCAATACAAAAACAGCGAAAAAGCCTTAGCACGTTTAGAGGCTTTGCAACAGTTGATGAAAAATGAAGACTTTTTGCAATACGAAGATGTATTTCTTTCAGCCCTCAACGACAAAGTTTGGGAGCTACGCATGATGGCTGCCAATGTATTTGATAAATACGAAGGAAAAAATGCCGAAGTGCTTGGCACAAAACTACAGGCTTTGATAGAAAACGACAAAAAATCATTGGTAAGAGCCACCGCCATTAGCACGTTGGCGAGTATTAATGCCAAACAATACACTGATTTATTCAGAAAAACTTTGAATGATAGTTCCTACGCTGTAGTTGCCAATGCTTTGTATGCGTACTATGCTACAGGTTCGCCAGATGCAGGAGAACAGTTTGAGAAGCACGAAAATGTTGATAATCTGAATATTACGATTACAGTAGCCGATTATTTTGCATCTTTCAAGAAACGCAACAAGTATGATTGGTTCATTCGTAAAATGGACAGACTACAACAAAGTGGCGGTGTAACTTATTTATTTGCTTATTTTACGCAATATCTTTTGAATGACGAGGCGAATTTGGTCAAAGGGGCAGATTATTTACAAAATATAGCAGCCAAACATAGCAATTACCAAGTGCGTATCATGGCATTTCAGAACTTACAAATGTTGCCTGTGAAGGACATACAACAACGCAAAGAACAATTAATAAAAGAAGAAAAAGACCAAAGAGTGCTGGAAGCCTACAAATAAAAAACAATGGTAGCTGAAAAATGTTGATGGTACTTTAGACTTTCCAAGTCTTTTAAGACTTGGAAAGTGTTTTTTGATAACTACGAAAATAACTAATAAAAAGTCTATACAAGTTTAGCTCTTGTATAGACTTTTTATTTAAAAGCATTTTTTCATAACTATAATTAGACTTTTCTGTTTTATCTTTGCAGAAAAATTAAAATGGCAATGGAAAACGCAATAACTACCTCTTTTTCGTTCAAGGCACGCCAATATTTCGCCTTATTAAAGTTTAGACTTTCGGCTTTTGTCGTATTTTCTGGTGCATTTGGTTTCATGTTAGCCAAACCGTTGGCTATTTCACAAGACTACTTTACTTTAGCTATGCTTTGTATCGGTAGTTTTTTGATAACGGGGGCAGCCAACACCATTAACCAAATCAAAGAAAAAGAGTACGACAAGTTGATGAAAAGAACGGCAGGTCGTCCATTGCCTACGGGTGCATTGAGCAAGCAAGAAGCCACAATTTACACCTTGTTGTTAGCTCTTATTGGTACGGTTCTTTTGGTTGTGTTTGTAAATGTACTAACGGCTGCATTGTCTTTGTTGTCTTTGGTGTTGTATGCGTACATCTATACGCCTCTCAAAAGAACTACGGCGTTTTGCGTCTTTGTGGGGGCATTCCCCGGTGCTTTACCGCCACTTATTGGTTGGGCTGCTGCCACTAACAGCATTACGATTGAGGCGTTGGTTATTTTTGGCATACAGTTTATTTGGCAGTTTCCGCACTTTTGGGCTATAGCGTGGATTGCCCATGAAGACTACACCAATGCAGGTTTTAAAATGTTACCGGGCGAAAAAAATATTAATACCGCCTTCCAAATCATGATTTATACCTTGTTTTTGATTCCGTTAGGCTTGTTGCCTTCGCAATTCGGTATTACGGGCTTTGCATCTGCCATTGTTACAACTTGTATGGGCGTATTATTTTTGGCTCAAACTTTTTATTTGATGAAAACAGGCACTAATCGGGCAGCATTGTTTATGATGTTTGGTTCATTTATTTATTTGCCTGTGGTACAAATAGCTTTGTTGATGGATAGGATACATTAAGAGGGTATTTGAATTACTCGAAAAAATTAAAGAAGTTATCCCCACAAGGGCTTGAAGCCCTTGTGGGGATTATACAAAGAGTTATATTCCCCCTTGTAGGTTTTTAAACTTTTACAAGGGGGATTTTGTTTAGGTAGCAAATTTAACTTCTTACTATGATAACTTCACTTGACCAATTAGATTTAAGCCAACAATATTCTTATGCTGATTATCTGACTTGGCAGTTTTTAGAAAGAGTAGAGTTGCTCAAAGGCTACATTAGGCAGATGGCAGCCCCCAATTTGTATCACCAAAGGATTTCACGCCGTTTAACAGCCCGAATGGAAAATTTATTTCAGAGGAGTCCTTGTGAAGTATTTACAGCCCCCTTTGATGTGCGTCTTTACAACCGCAAAAAATCTGAACTACAAGCCAAAGAGGTATTTACAGTAGTACAGCCCGACTTATGTGTAGTTTGCGACAAAAGTAAATTGGACACAAGGGGCTGCAATGGCTCACCTGATTTTATCATAGAAATTTTATCACCCAGCAACAGCAAAGTAGATTTAGTAGATAAATATGCGTTGTACCAACTCAATGGAGTAACTGAATATTGGATTGTATTTCCCCAAGATAAAATTGTGCAACAATTTGTATTGGCAAACGAAAAATACGAATTGTATGCAGTGTATGACGACAAAGACATAGCTACTTCTTTCTTGTTTCCTGAATTGCAAATTAATTTGGTAGATGTTTTTGAGGAGATTTAACTTCTTTCTTAAACTTTGCTAACTTGCACCCAAAATTTTATCCCTATTCACCAATGGAATACCGCATCGAAAAAGACACGATGGGCGAAATAAAAGTGCCTGTCGAGAAGTATTGGGGGGCACAAACCCAACGTTCATTAGAAAACTTTACTATCGGCGGACACCGTATGCCGACAGAAGTTATCAAGGCTTTTGCTATCTTGAAAAAAGCTGCTGCCATTACCAACACAGAGTTGGGCGTATTGGCTGCCGATAAAATGGAACTTATTGCTAAAGTGTGTGATGAAATCTTGGCAGGTAAATTAGATGACGAGTTTCCATTAGTCGTGTGGCAAACAGGCTCTGGTACACAAAGCAACATGAACGTAAACGAAGTAGTGGCTTACAGAGGTCATGTGTTGCAAGGTGGCAAATTGACTGACGAGAAAAAAGCATTGAACCCGAATGATGACGTGAACAAATCACAGTCATCTAACGACACTTTCCCTACGGCTATGCATATTGCAGCCTATAGCTATGCGGTAGAACAGACATTGCCAAAAGTACAAAAATTGAGAGATACATTAGACGCAAAAGCTAAGGCTTTCAAAGATGTTATCAAAATTGGACGTACTCACCTCATGGACGCAACGCCATTGACGTTGGGCATGGAGTTTTCGGGCTATGTGGCACAAATTGACTATGCTATAGCTGCTATCAAATTTGCCTTAGACCACGTTTCAGAATTGGCGTTGGGCGGTACTGCCGTAGGTACAGGTTTAAACACCCCAAAAGGTTATGATGTATTGGTAGCAAAGCACATTTCTAACTTGTCTGGACATCAATTCCGCACTGCCCCTAATAAATTTGAGGCGTTGGCAAGCCATGATGCTTTAGTAGGACTTTCTGGTGCTTTCAAACAATTAGCCGTTGCTTTGATGAAAATAGCTAATGACATTCGTTTGTTGGCTTCGGGTCCAAGAAGTGGTATTGCAGAAATTTTGATTCCTGAAAATGAACCGGGTTCTTCTATCATGCCGGGCAAAGTAAACCCAACACAATGTGAAGCCTTGACAATGGTTTGTGCTCAAGTAGTGGGCAATGACGCTGCGGTGGCTGTGGGTGGCATGAACGGACACTTTGAACTCAACGTATTCAAACCTGTTATCATTTTCAACGTATTGATGTCAGCTCGTCTATTAGGCGATGCTTGTGATAGTTTCGAGAAACATTGTGCCGTAGGTATAGAGCCTAATACATCTATGTTGAAACGCCACTTAGAAAATTCTTTGATGTTGGTTACAGCATTGAATCCGTATATTGGTTATTACAAAGCTGCCGAAATAGCGAAGAAAGCACACAAAGAAGGTTTGTCTTTGCGTGAGTCTGCATTGGCTTTGGGTTACTTGACTAACGAACAGTTTGATGAATGGGTTAAACCAGAAGACATGATTGGTAGTTTGAAGTAATTAATAATCTAACAAAAATAGCCTCTAAGATATTGGTAAAATATTTTAGAGGCTATTTTTATTCAAAGTGTGTAACAAGAAAAAAAGTTACAAGTTTTGGCTTGTAACTTTTTTGTATTTAAACTCTCATGCTAAATTACTCTACAACTAACTTTTTAGTAAAGTTTTGTGTGCCGTCTTGTACTTTTACTAAGTAAATACCAGCTTGCAAAGTTTTTACATTAATTCTTGTAGATAATTTACCATCATTGGTAGTTGTTCTATATACTTCTCTACCTAAAACATCTACTACTGTTAGTGTCAAATCTGTACTGTTCACAGAAGTATAAGTAACTGTAGCTTGGTCGTTTACTGGGTTTGGATACACCAATAATTCAGATGCAGCTTCTCCTTGTGTTGCAGCTACTTCGCCTAAGGTATTTTTATCCGCTAAACCCGCAGCATACGTAAATCCTGGTGTACCGACAAAATCATACAACTGATCATTACATACACTCCATATTCTCACGCCATAAGTTCCATTTGCTACTAAGCCCGGTTCACCAACAGTCAATGTGGTAGATAAAGTAGTTACGGTTTTTGTGTAAATAGTATTTGGGCTACTTGTGTTCCAATAATCTACACGGAAAGCACGACCTGTACCTGTTGTACCTGTCCAATTTATTGTCGCAACACTAGCTGTAACAGGCGTAATTGTAGGAGTACCTGGAACTGCACAAGCACTGTAACCTGTTACTGTGAAAGGCTTCCATGCTGAGAAGTTAGAAGAAGTCCCTATACAGTTGCTACGTACACTGTAACTGTAATTTCCATCACCTAAGCCTATCCAATTAGTACCTTCTGTATCTGATGTTTTAGAATAAATAACACCTGTTGGGTATTGAATATGGAAGTTGTATTTAGGTGAACCCGTAGCAGATGAACCTACAGACCATGTAAAGTCAGCATTTGCAAAACCACCTGTACCAGTGCTAAAAGTTGGTGTATTCAGCGTAACAGGGGCTAAACAAGGTGTGCCTGTACTTGTGGTTACAAAAATAGCATCTGAATATTCTCCAATGCTACCCCCACATATAGGACGTACTTGTAAACGATATTTTGTATTTAATTTAGTAAAGTACACTGTTGTACTCGTGCTAGATGTAGTGATTACTTGTGCTGTACCAGCTACGGGTACAGGTGGGGTAGCTGCATCTACTTCTACAAGGAATACTTGGTAACTTGTACTATTAGGTACTGCAGTCCAACTCAAACTAGTTGTTAGGTCAGCTAACATAACGTTGTTAGAAGGAGCATTTATCGTAGGTTTCAAACACGTTGCACCACTACCTGTACTACTTGTTATAGTGGCAGGAGATGTGGCTACCCAATTAGACCATGCGCCACCTGTACATCTAACCTGCACATATACTTCATAAATTTTACTAGCATCAAGACCTGTAATTGTAAAGTTTCTTGCACCACTAGCTATTTGTCCTGTATTGATACGCGTAAACTCTGCACCAGCAGGTGGAAGTGCTTGTACAGTTGGGTCAGCCAAACGATAAATAACATCAGCTCTTTCTACCGTAGCAGGATTAGTCCAAGCTACATTTATTGATGCCGTATTGACTGCACCAGTAGCTGCTGTTACCGAAGATGGTTGTGTACATGCTGTTACAGCAAACGTCTGAGCAGAAGTGGCTGTTCCTGCAACAACAACATTACCTGTGCCTGTTGTACCATTACCTACCTGAGCAACGATTTGAGTAGAGCTATAATACCATACTCGGCGAGCAGGAGTGCCATTAATCGTAACAGCTTGTCCCTGTGCAAAACTTGTCCCTGTAATTGTAATACGAGTATCTACACCACCAGTTGTTGGTGTGATGTTGGTAACGGTTGGAGCAGAACAAAAAGTTAAACCAGCACCTGCTACCCAGTTAGAAGTAGAACCATTTAAGGCAAAATTACTTAAAGTACCATTTTCCGAAGTACCTGCAATATCATTTAAAGTTGTAACACTACCATTACCTGCCGCAGCTACACCTTGATTGAATTGATAGTAACCCACTAAACCAGCCTCTGTACCACTTAATTGGCAAGCTTTTTGTAAATCAATAGTAGCACCTGGAAGAGCTATATTCCAGATACGTACTTCGTCTATTAAACCCTTAAAATATTCTGAATTGCTATGTTTATGTCCTATACGCACAGGGTCATTATTCAGTGTATTCGTTAGGTTTGCATTAGTGAAAAGTTGCGTACCTACTTGTGTGCCATTAATATAGCCTGTAATTCTAATATCTGAGCCTATTTGTTGATAGGTAGCTGCAATATGAAACCATTGGTTAAGAGGTATCACACTAGGGTTTACTTCTAGTATTTGATAACTACCGTTATTGGTATAAAAATACAGAAAGCTATTACTAAAATTAATACCAAAATTAGTTCTTTCTGTATTATCTCTTTTATTAACAATAGAATAAACATCGCTTGTGAGTGCAGTAATGGCTATACGTGCCTCTACTGTAACTGCTGTAGAAAAGTCAAAAGCAGACTCATTAGCCAGAACTATTTTGTCGTCCACTCCATCAAGATTCAATGCGTTGTCTTGGGCGTTGGCATAGAAGCTACATAACAACAAACTCATAGCAAAACTAAATTTGCTAATTGGCTTAAATACTTTATACATTACACTTTTTAAATTTGTGGAAAGTAAAAGTTTTGATTTGTTTGTACTCATAAATGTTTGATTTTAGGTAAAAATTGAATTAAAGTAAAGTGATATTTAGAATGATAATTAACCCTACGCAATTAATTGAGTATGGTTTAGTGTAAAACTCGAAATTCTTTGCGACAAAGATAAAAAAGATTAGTGTATAAAAAAAGAATTAAACTTTTTTGATATAAAACTAATAAACAATGCAATAGTTTTCTTGCGAAAGGCTCTAAAAACTTGTTTGATAGTCTTGTATATTAGACAAATAGTCTTTCACAATGTTTTCATAAGCAATCTTAAGAAGTAACTTTAGCTCACATTTTGTTCATTTAGTAGTAAGTGATTTACTTAATGACCAATTTTTTTATCCTACTGATAGGTCCAGGGCAATGATTTTGGTGGCACGCCAAACAAGACTGTACTAATACATTGTAATCTTCTATTTGGTTTTTATCGTCATACAATTTATCCATATTTTTCAAAAACACATCAGCCATTGCCGAAAACGCAGCATCTTTCATATCAGTTTCAGTAGCTACTGCCAAATGAATTTTTTTAAATTTTTCTCGTACATCTTCGGGTAATTTACCTGCTAAAACAGCTTGTTTTATGTGTTCAGAATCTGTGTACATAGCACGCATCAACAAAGCCAATTCGCTGGCTTGGTTAGGGTCTTCGTAGTTTCCTTGCGTAGTAGTTACGCAACTATCTTCTGTGCTTGTTGTTAGCATTGAATCTGCTTTGCTTGCACCAACAGTTTCATTTTGGGTAGTGGCTTGTGTACAACTATATGAAACAACCCCAAAGAATACGAGCAGAGCAATACAAAAATATACTTTTTTCATCATAGATAACTTGATAGGTATAAACGCAAAAATATTTTTGCAATACTAAACAATATATAGCAATTATTTTCATGTTAGCTTAAATCATTCAATCGGAAATGCTATGAAATTATAATATTTTTGCTACCTTGTTAGCTACTAACAGACCCACAGCACTATGAACAAATCTGGCTTTAAGCAGGTAGTAGAAACCATGTCTTATTTCCACCCACAAGAGGCATTGATGCCCGTTAAGAAAGTCAATAAATCTCTATTAATTGGCTTGCCCAAAGAAACAACCGTAGGCGAAAATCGCATTGCCCTACGCCCAGAGGCAGTACAGATTTTGGTGAACAACGGACATGAGGTAGTCATGGAAACAGGTGCAGGCGTGGCTGCAAAATACAAAGATGATGAATACGCCAACGCAGGGGCAAGAGTTGTGTATAGTTGTGAAGAGGCTTTCAAAGCTGATATTGTGCTAAAAGTTGCCCCACCATCTTTAGATGAAATATTGATGTTGAAAGACAGGGCTACTTTAGTATCTGCCTTGCAATTAGCCAATATAGAAGCTGAATTTTTGCAACACCTCAACCAAAAACGCATTACTGCTATAGCCTTTGAGCTAATAGAAGACAAACAAGGCAACCAAACTATTGTGCGTGCCATGAGTGAAATTGCGGGGAGTACCGTCATGTTAATTGCCGCCGAATATTTAAGCAATGCACACAATGGTAAAGGAATTATTTTGGGTGGAATCACAGGTGTACCACCTACCAAAGTAATGATTTTGGGAGCTGGCACAGTGGCAGAATATGCAGCCCGAACAGCATTAGGCTTAGGTGCTTCGGTCAGAGTCTTTGACGATAATTTATACAAACTTTTGCGACTCAAACAAAACTTAGGCAATTTCCATTTGTACACCTCTACTTTAGATATTGGGGCAGTGAGAGAAACTTTGAAAACTACAGATGTGGCAATAGGGGCTTTGAGAGCAGAAAATGGGCGTACTCCGCACATCATTACAGAGCAAATGATACGAGAAATGAAACCCAACTCTGTAATTATAGACGTAAGTATAGACCATGGAGGCTGTTTTGAAACCTCAAAAACCACTACCCACCAAAAGCCCACCTTCAAAAAATATGATGTGATTCATTATTGTGTACCCAATATAGCCTCCAGAGTAGCACACACAGCTTCGCAAGCCATTAGTAATATTTTCTTGCCTATGTTACTGAAAATAGCAGATGCAGGAGGCGTAGAAGACATGATTTATCAAGATACTGGTTTTGCAAAAGGAATTTATGCCTATTTGGGAGAACTAAGCAATGAATACATTGCTAATAAATATGGTATGAAGTTTAGACCTTTGTCCTCCCTGATTATTGCAGGAAGAATGTAAAATATCAAAAACCTATAAGTAGTCGACACTCTTATAGGTTTATTTATCTCTATTTTTAAAGATGTTTACACAAACTTATCACTCACCTATAGGCATACTTACGTTACACGCCAATACAGAGGCTTTAACGGCGATTGTCTTTGATGAACTACCTGTACTCCAACAAGATAGTACACCTATTTTAGAGGAAACAATAGCAGAATTAGAGGCATATTTTGCAGGGAAACTCAAGCAATTTAGTGTACCCTTGCAGCCCAAAGGCACTACATTTCAACTAAAAGTATGGGACGCATTACAACAAATAGTTTGGGGACAAGTGAGTTCTTATAGCCAGTTAGCAATGCAATTAGGCGACATCAAAGCTATTAGAGCCGTAGGTACTGCCAATGGGCGTAACCC
>CANGYA010000046.1 GCA_947457925.1 Cytophagales bacterium
CTAATGGACAAGTCCGTAATTTGTTCAATTCCAACAACTTAGATTTAACCAGTGCAAATATTTTGAACTACAATTTTAAAGCTGCAAATGTAACAGGTAGTACCCTCAACGACCTTTCGGGCAATGCGTACCATGCGAGTTTGAACGGTACGAGTATGCCTACGTTTGTGGATTTGTATTAATAGCCCCGAAGCCCCCCAACCCCCCACAGGGGGCTTTTTACCCCCCTCCTTTTTACTATGGAAGTACTTAATAAATTTGGCAACCCCGCCCTATTTGGCTTTACCTTATTACAAGCCTTTACGCTGATGTCTGTCCCGATGGACGGAGAGTTTACGGCAATTATTGAAAAGTTAGGTATTATTGGCGTGTTAGCCTACCTCAACTACCAACAACGCAACGACATGAAAGAGCTGCAAACGGCAGCACGTACCGAAGAAACGACGATTCGCAAGGAGTTTTTGCAGAAAGAAAAAGAGATTACGGACAGGTACGAAAAACTATTGACAGAACTGAACACCGAAAACAGGCATTTATTAGCCAAAAAAGATGAGGTGATTAAGGACTTGCATCTGTTGATTATGGAAAAAGCAAAGTAATTAAAAACCTCACCCCCTGCCCCTCTCCATTTGGAGAGGGGGTGTTTAAAAAAAACTAACTAATCATGAACCCCCAATTACTCCAATACGCCCAAGAATGGACTTCAACAACAGAAAGAATGTTGAAGTCCAGAGTCGACAAGTTCCAAATAAAAGGTAGAGGACTGTTGAAGAACTCTATACAAGCCCGCCTGAAGTCCGAAGGTAGCAAGATAGTGATAACTATAGATATGCGGACTTCGGGCAAGTACAGCGACATGGGGGCGGGTCGTGGACAAAAAGCCAATACCAACACCACTGCCCGCAAACAGAAAAAGTGGGCAAATAAATTTCTCTATGGGCGTATGTACCAACTGCAAAGGGTGGCGAGCTTTGAGGTGAGGGAAATGGCGAAAAGGTTGTTTAGAGAGTAAAAAAGAAGTCATCTAATTGCTTAGATGACTTCTTTTTTACTACCAACTAAGCCATTCTATAAAAGTATCTTCGTCTATTGTTTCTATATATTTTCCATTGTCTTGAAGTTCTTGTATTTTTTGTAACTTAGCCCACCCAGGATTATGCCCTACAATAATAATATCTACTTTTTTAGATACTTGTTGTTTGATAATACCACCTTTTTCAGCAACTAATTGAGCTGCTTCTTGTCTATCAAAGTTTTCCAAGTCCCCAGTAAATAATACATTTTTCTCATAAAAAGGGCTGCTAATATTTGCACCAAAGTTTGTATTAATATAACTTCTATTTATTTTTTTACTGTCCATTGCTGGCGTATATTTCTTTTTACTGCTTTGTTTCTTTTTACTTTCATATTTCAAATCAAAAATACTTTCGTTAGAAAAATTAGGTAAAATATTAGTTAAAAAAGCTAATGAAGATTGTAAAATAGAGGCACATACTTCTGCATCTGAAAGGGCATGATGTTTTGTATAGACAATATCAAAGTAATCAGCAAAGCTACTAAGTTTGCTATTAGGAACGGAGGGATATAAATAAGAAAATAATACCATTGTATCTATGTACTTAATAGTAGGTACAGATAAATTGTATGCCTTGAGTACACTTTTTAGCATATTTATATCAGCACCAGCATTATGACATACAAGTATTGAACTTTCAAAATAACTTTTAATATCATTCCACATAACATCAAAAGTTGGTTTATCTAATAGTTCCTTTTCGGATATACCATGAATACTGTAGTTTATCGGATTTACTCTTAATTCTTGTGGTCTTATTAGGTAGAATTTTCTACTAACTATTTCTGATTGCTGAATAATAACAATACCTAAAGCACATACAGAAGCAAGATTTTCATTTGCTGTTTCAAAATCAAATACAACAAAATTTCTGTTATAGTATGCCTCAATATGGTTAGGTGGGGTAACAACTTTTGGTGGCTCACTACTTGGCTGTTGATTAAAAAAATCTTTAATTAACTTTTCTTTTTCTGAAAGGTCATTTTCTGATTCATTTTTAGTAACAGCTTGAATTTCAGTAGGTTTAATTTCAATAGATTGATTTTCAATAGGTTGTATTTTATTAGGTTGTTTAACAACTTCTTTTTTCTGTTCTTTGTTTACAGTAGCAGCAACACTATTTTTGATAGCTTGTAATTGTACTTTATTGAATTCTTCTTGTGATTTTTTGTAGCCATTTTTTAAGCCATAATAAATACTTAAAGGAAGTGCAATTAAAAATAAAATGATAGCAAAGGAATTGATACCTGGTATAAACATAAGGAAAAATAAAATTCCTAATGTCCAGTATCTTGTGGAGGTTTTAGTTTGGAAGTTGTTAAAATAGCCCATTGTATTTACAATTAAATTTTATCAATAATAGCCTTTATGATTCCTATCAAAATCACTGCAAAAATAATATATGACAAATACTCTCTCCATTTCGGATAATCTTCGTCAGGCTCGTTGCCCTTATTTTTCTTATTTATAGCTTTATGAAAACTTCTTTCATGAAACATTTTTGCTTTTATTTAGTAATATATTTTGCCAAGTATCCCTTATACTACTATTTTATCTTACCATTCTAAACGCCCAGCATTTTCCAACTGAGCAGAGATTTTTTGTATTCGTATCTTAGTATAATACTTTTGTGTCATTTTAGCATTAACATGACCACACATTTTAGCCACTATTTCGAGGTCGCAACCATTTTCTAAAAACATCATGGCAGCTGTTCTACGTGCAACGTGAGTAGTTAGATGCTGCGAAATACCTACAATCAAGGCTATTTCTTTCAAACAAAGATTATAGTGCTTATTGCTAAAATTTGGTATTTTACCCCCCATTTTTCTAAGCACTTCACGAGCCTTAGCAAAAAAAGGTAATAAACTTTCTACTGAACTTTTGCCTCTATTTTTGCTAATCCATTGTTTGCCGTCAGTGCCTACAAATACGTCTTTATCGTAATCAAACGACATCAAATCCACGTAAGCAAAGCCCGTATAAGACTGAAATACAAATAAATTTGCCATTACTTGTAAATGTTCATTAGCAAATTTGTGCAAGTGTATTTTGTCTAAGTCAAACACTTCTAAGAAAATAACATCTTTATTTTCTTTGGGTATTTCTAACTTAGTATCTCTAATGATGTTTTTATCAATTATTTCTTCTTCAAAAGCAGATTTAATAACTGTTTTCAAAAAAGAAGCATCTTTACGTACTACTTCGTTATCGTACCCTACATACGTTTTTTTATTATTAACAACAACTACTTCAGTCAGTTGGTATGCTACGAAATCTCTTAACTCTTTTACTTTCACTTCTGAAAGCAAAATGTTTGTTTTTTTACGAGCCTCTAACCACTTGCGGACTCTATTTAACCACTGCCTTCCTCTATCTGCCGTACCTTTTTCTATGGTTTTACCTACCAATTTATATCTTTTATCTATATACTCCTTGGCATATTCTAAAAATGCTTTTTCGGAAAAATCAAAACCATACAAATAGTATTCTTTCAATTTTTCGGCAGTTATCGGCTTGCCTATAGCAGTAAGTTGGAGGTAAATCGTTTTAATGTCTGTATAGATTTGGTCTAACAACAAATTGTCGACATGTGCCTTTAGAATCTTACCATTCCTGTCGACTATTCGTTGCAAATCAGAACTCCATGCAGCCTTTGGTACTTTTATTTTTGTGCTAAATGCACCTTTTTCACGATTACCGTTTACACTGATGGCAGCGTAAACAACATGAACCCTTTGTACTTTGCGAAGCCAAAAAGAAACTTCCATACAATACCTCTTTTGTTTAGATAACATAAAAGAAAAATGTTGATAAAACTGCGACACCGTATCGCAGCTTAACCAACATTTCACATAACTGCTAACAGTCTTTAGCTAATGCTAACCTACTGCTTGCAGCAAAAGAGGCTAATGTTTACACTTTATTATTTTTTCATTGTCAAATAGTTACATACCATTTGTTTGTAACTGGTAATCTTTTTTTAGTGGAGGCGAGGGGATTCGAACCCCTGTCCAAACAAGGTAACAGTAATGCTTTCTACACGTTTAGTCATTCTTGATTGTCGGGCAGAGCTGGTGAATAACGAACCGACTGTAGCCGTAGTTATCTGAATACTTGGTTAGGTGCATGATAACTTACACCGCCAGACTCTATATTTTTCGAAGCCCCCATATACAACCCCTATAGAGTAAAAAGTTGTGAGGACTAAGGCGTCTTATCCCTCAGGATTAAGCAGCCATGGCGTAAGTTCTTTCGCCAGTTATCTGTTCGAAGGTTTTAGTATAAAGGTAATACCTACAACACCTTACGTGCTTACACTCTGCCACATCATGCTGTCAAAACCAGTCGCCCCCTTGTAACAAAGTTTACAAAAATAAGAAATGAAAATCAAACTAAAAAATTTTTGAAAATAAATCATTTCTCTGCAACTTTACAGACTATTATTTCGTTCAAAGATTTAATACATTTATGTATAGTTATTTTTCTATTTAATTAAACCACTTTAAAATTAGACCAATGAATATTTTAGCTCAAAGAATCTCGCCTGACAAGCTACAAAAAGCTGCTGAAATGCTAAAAGTAGCTGCACATCCTCAACGTTTAGCCATTTTAGACTTATTAGGGCGTGGAGAAAGGTACAATAACACCGAAATCCAAGATTTATTAGGTATTGAACAAGCTATTGTTTCACAACACCTCGTCTTGATGCGAGATAAAGGATTGGTTGATTATATCAAAGAAGGAAAAAACAGTTACTATTTCCTAAGACACCCAGATTTTATGAATATCATTCAATGTTTAGAACATTGCTGCGAAAAAATATAATATGCAAAAAGTTTCTCTCTCTTGGGAAACTTTTTTGTGCTTTATAGAATTAACATATATAAAAATAGCTATATGATTATTGAATTAATTGGTTATGCAGCAGCCGTTGTCATGGGCTTGGTATTAGGCTTGACAGGCAGCGGAGGGGCTATATTGACAGTCCCTATTTTGGTTTATTTGTTTTCGGTAGATGCCTTATTAGCAACTACTTACTCTTTGGGTATTGTGGGGGCTACAAGTTTGGTAGGTACGATTCGGCAAATAAAAATGGGCAATATCTCTTGGGAAACAGCTCTTAGTTTTGGGCTTACTTCGGTGGCAGGGGTGGTTTTTGCCCGCAAAGTAATTTTGCCATACGTGCCAGACCCTATTTTACAAGTGGGAAATTTTGCTATTTCAAAACCTATAGGCTTACTACTTCTATTTGCTTTATTGATGCTGTTGGCAGCCTATAAGATGATTAAGCCTGACAAATATGCCAGTAGTGAGGTGCAACATAGCAGCCACAATAAGCTTATTTTGGGGTTGAAAGGCTTACTAATTGGTATTGTTACGGGTTTTGTAGGGGCAAGTGGTGGTTTTTTGATTATTCCCGTTTTGGTATTAGGGGCAAAACTGCCTATGAAAAAAGCCATTGGTACGTCTTTATTTGTGGTGATGTTGAATTGCCTTATTGGTTTTGTGAGTAGTCTGAATGGTTCGGTGGCTATTCAATGGGAGTTTATCTCAGTGTTTACAGCTTTGGCGGTTATCGGAATCGTAACAGGTATCCAATATGCTACCAAAGTTAGTAATGAAAAACTAAA
Source organism: Cytophagales bacterium (assembly GCA_947457925.1). Lineage (GTDB taxonomy): Bacteria > Bacteroidota > Bacteroidia > Cytophagales > Thermoflexibacteraceae > JAAFKA01. The sequence goes on from CANGYA010000046.1 coordinate 5,710, forward strand.
ACCTGCGTTTGGCTGGTTCGTACTAGTAATGGGTATTTTCATTATTACCAAAGAACTGTTATTAAGATAAACAATGCTAAAATTTTTGGTTAAAAAAATTACAAATGAACTTTTCAAAACTAATAAACATTATACAAACAAATAGTTATTTTACTATCTATCAAACTAAGTCATCAAAACTAAAATCATATAATACCATGAAAGTAGAACAAATTTATACAGGCTGTTTAGCACAAGGTGCTTACTATATAGAGTCTAATGGCGAAGTGGCTATCATAGACCCTTTGAGAGAAGTACAGCCTTATTTGGACAGAGCTAATAAAGCCAACGCAAAAATTAAGTACATCTTTGAAACGCACTTCCACGCAGACTTTGTGTCTGGGCATTTGGATTTACAAAAAGCTACAGGGGCAGAGATTATTTATGGCGAAAATGCCCAACCGAGTTTCAAAGCTACGATTGCCAAAGACAAGCAAAGTTTCCAATTAGGGGCTGTTACCATTAAGGCAATACACACACCGGGGCATACAATGGAATCTACTTGTTATTTATTGACAGATGAAAACGGTAAAGACCATGCTTTGTTTACAGGCGACACTTTGTTTATTGGAGATGTAGGCAGACCCGACTTAGCCGTAAAATCTAATTTGACACAAGAAGATTTGGCTGCCCATTTATATCACTCTTTGTACCATAAATTATTGCCTTTGTCTGACGACATTATTGTCTATCCCGCACATGGGGCGGGTTCTGCGTGTGGCAAAAACATGAGCAAAGAAACGTATGACACGTTGGGACACCAAAAACAAGTAAACTATGCCTTAAATGCTAAAAGCAAAGAAGAATTTATTAAGGTTGTTACAGACGGTTTGTTACCCCCACCTGCCTATTTCCCTAAAAATGTAATGATGAACAAACAAGGTTATGAAAGTTTGGACGTGGTAATGGAAAGAGGTTTGCGGGCTTTAACTCCCGAAGAATTTGAGGTAGTAGCCGAAGAAACAGGGGCTTTGGTCATAGACACTCGTACTGCACAGACATTTAAAGACGGTTTTGTGCCTCGTGCTATCAATATTGGTTTGCGTGGAGATTTTGCTCCTTGGGTGGGTACTTTGATTACAGACATCAAGCAACCTTTGTTGTTGGTAGCCGAAGAAGGTACTGAACAAGAAGTAATTACCCGTTTGTCGAGAGTGGGTTACGATAATTGTGTGGGCTATTTGGCAGGAGGTTTTGAGGCTTGGAAAAAAGCAGGCAAAGAAGTAGATACGATTGAGTCTATCAGTGCAGAAGAATTTGCTCAACGCCTTAAAGACCACAATCACCAACTCAAAGTAGTAGATGTACGCAAAGGCAGTGAGTACGAAGCAGAGCATTTATTAAATGCAGAAAATGCACCTTTGCAATATTTGAATGATTATATGGCAACTTTCAGCAAAGAACAGCCTAACTATGTGCATTGTGCTGGCGGTTACCGTTCTATGATTGCCTCGTCTATTTTGAAGGCAAGAGGTATTCATAATTTAATAGAAGTTGCAGGTGGTTTTTCGGCTATTAAGAAAACAGATGCTCCTATTACGCAATATGTTTGTCCTTCTACCTTGAAAACAGCGTAGTAAACCATAACTCAACCAAACCTATAAGGTTTATCAAATCTTATAGGTTTAATTTTAGTTCACTCTTAATTATTTTATCTTATGTTATCACTTCTTCAACAGCCTTGGGCGTGGTACGTGGGCGGAGCTTTAATCGGCTTAATTGTTCCTACTTTGCTTATCATTGGCAATAAATCTTTTGGCATTTCATCTTCCTTACGTCATATTTGTGCAGCTACTGTGCCTGCCAACATCAAATTTTTTAAGTATGATTGGAAAAAAGAACAGTGGAACTTGTTTTTTATTGCAGGTATCTTTTTAGGCGGTTTGATTGCAAGCACTTTGTTGGCAAATCCAGAACCTATCCAAATTGCAGAAAGCACCAAAACAGCTTTAACTGCCTATGGTGTCACAGATTTTCAAAATTTGATTCCAACAGATATTTTTAATGTAGGAAAATTAGGAGAATTGCGTAGCCTTGTTTTAATGATTGGCGGAGGGTTTTTGGTAGGCTTCGGTACAAGGTACGCAGGAGGTTGTACTTCTGGTCATGCTATCATGGGGCTTTCTACCTTACAACTTCCGTCTTTGGTGGCTGTCATAGCTTTTATGGCTGGCGGTTTTCTGATGACTTGGTTTATTCTTCCTTTTATTTTAAACTTCTAACTTCTTAAAAAAATGCAAGAAATACATAGTTTTATAGATATACAAAAATCTACTAATACAGAATTTGTGCAACGTAGTACAGACAGTATTTGTGTAAATGAATCACAGTTAAAACACCCTTGGTGGTACAATCTGAAATATCTGGTGGTGGGAATGTTCTTAGGTATTGTTTTTATCAAAGCCGAATTATTGAGTTGGTTTCGTATTCAAGAGATGTTTCGTTTGGAGAGTTTCCATATGTACGGAGTGATAGGAACGGCAGTGGCAGTGGGTATGACTTCCGTTTGGTTACTTAAAAAACTGAATATCAAGACGATATATGGCGAAGAAATTACGATTCACCCCAAAGAGTTTAACAAAGGGCAAGTTATAGGCGGTTTATTGTTTGGCTTGGGTTGGGCAATGACTGGTGCTTGCCCTGGTCCCATTTTTGCACAAATTGGGGCAGGGTTTTGGAGTAGTATTGTCGTGTTGCTAAGTGCTATTACAGGTACATGGGTGTACGGTTATTTGAGAGATAAATTGCCTCATTAGGCTCATAAGCAACTGTTTGCTACTATTTATTTTGCATAACATAGGGTTTGCAAACCCTATGCTATGCAAAATACTTACATTAGATATTTTTTTAGACTCATAACTTTGTTGTATCTTTGGGCAAAAGGTGGCTGTAAAATCAGTTGTTTTTTACAGAAAAGCCCAAAAATATTAGCTCATGAAACACTGTAATAGACTTTTATGGGTGCTGTGTATGTTATTTGCGTTGGAGAGTCATGCACAAGTAGCCAAAACCTACCAATTTTTTGATGGTACTTTCAAAGAATTACGCACCGCAGCACGTACCAACAACAAACCTTTTTTCATTTATTTTTATGCAAATTGGTGTATGCCCTGCAAAAAAATGAATGAAACGACTTTCAGAAATGCCGAAGTCGTAAAATATCTCAACACCAACTACATAGGGTATGCCACAGACGGCGAGTCGAGAATTACAGAGGGCAAAGCATTGGCAGAATATTTTGATGTCTATTTTTACCCTATGCTACTCATTTTTACGCCAGAAGGCAGGGTAGTCGAGAAAATAGACGGTTATTTAAGCCCCGAAGACATATTGGCAGCCCTAAAACGCAACGTAAACAAACATGGCGAGCCAGATGACTTGTTACCTATGTATGATGACCCTCCGCAAAGTGGCTTTGTGCTACCTGCGGGCAAAGGATTGTACCGTTTCTTTTATGAAAAACAAGAATCGGAAGGCTATGGTGTGCAGTTGGGCATTTTTGAGAGTTACGAAAGTGTCTTAGTCAAGATAGAGGATTTACAAAAAAATTTCCACCGCAATATCATTTTGCACGTAGATGTATTAGAAAATAAAACCGTTTATCGGGTCATTTTAGGGACTTTCCGCACCCGCCGTTCTGCCATGACTTACAACGAACTGCTACAGATGAAGGAAGGACAAACAGGTGTGATTGTGAATTTGGCGGAGATGAAGTAATACAAAAAGACAAAAATGTCAGCTAATAGACAACCCTAAAAAACACTTTCTAAGTCTTTTAGACTTGGAAAGTCTGAGGTACTATCAACACTTTTTTACAACTACCAAATTATTCATAGTCAAAACCACTTTTATTCGTAATAATACCTAAAAAAAGGTTACATTTGCACTAAATCTTTATTAAAAAGAAAACAGTTTTAATTACTACCAATTTATGCCGAAACAATCCAATATTGAATTAGATGGTACAATCTTAGAAGCATTGTCTAATGCTATGTTTAGAGTACAACTTGAAAATGGACACCAAGTAGTAGCCCACATTTCAGGTAAAATGCGTATGAATTACATCAGAATATTACCTGGTGATAAAGTAAAGTTAGAGATGTCGCCTTACGACTTGACAAAAGGAAGAATCACGTACCGTTACAAATAACTTGTCCTACACTCCAACACTGACCCACAAAATAGTATGGTATCAGTTTTTCAGTAACCCCACAAAGACTGCCTTTGTGGGGATTTTTTTTATAGGTAAATAAGTTGTATAGTATAAGTGTGTAAAGCCCAATGTTGTTCGGCTAAGTGTGTAAAATTATTTATTAATCAATCAATTATGTTTTTAAAGTGCCGTAGGCACGACATATTTACAGAAAAAACAAGACCCTCCTCCCTCAAAGTGCCGTAGGCACGACATATATCGTTGCCCACAATGGAATTGCTACGGCACTTTGAGGGAGGAGGAAATGGCTTTACTATAACTATTTTGTGCCTACGGCACTAAAAAAGCAGTTTCTTAGCCGAAGAGTATTGGGCTAAAGCCCACACTACAGCAGCAAATAGCTTTAAGTCTTAATGTGTGGGGTGCGAATGTACCGTAAACTCCACTTTTTGAGTAGGCGTTTCAAGGTTACGCAATGCCACCGCCCTTGCTAAATTTTGGGCTACTTCTTCAAAAGCATTTGCCACTATTTCGCTGGTCATTACAATAGGCTTACCGTTATCTCCCGCCTCTCTAATGCTTTGTACCAAAGGAATTTCACCTAAGAAATCCACATCATTGCGACTTGCCAATACTTTACCGCCATCTTTCCCAAAAATATAATATTTGTTGTTAGGCAGTTCGGCAGGTGTAAAGTACGCCATATTTTCTATTACCCCCAAAATAGGCACATTAATTTGTTTCTGGGTAAACATCGCCAAGCCTTTTTGGGCATCTGCCAAAGCTACTTTTTGAGGTGTCGTAATGATAACAGCCCCCGTAACCGCCACAGTTTGCACTAAGGTCAGGTGAATATCACTTGTACCGGGTGGCATATCTATTAACATATAATCCAATTCGCCCCAATCTGCATCTATCATAAATTGGCGAAAGGCAGAACTTGCCATAGGCCCTCGCCACACTATAGCTCCGTCTGCTGGAGTCAAGAAACCAATAGACAATAACTTTACGCCATATTGCTCCACAGGGATAATCACATTTTTGTCGCCATTCTTAATGACCCCGGGCTGGGCTGTTTCACAATTAAACATAGTAGGAATAGAAGGACCGAAAATGTCTGCATCTATCAAGCCTACTTTTGCTCCTGTACGTGCCAAAGCTACAGCTAAATTGGCTGTTACCGTAGATTTGCCTACACCGCCTTTGCCAGAAGCCACCGCAATAATATTTTTTACTTTGGGCATGATAGGCGTAGAGGCACGCAAGGTATTTACGTTGGCAGTCATCGTGATTCTTAGCACTAAATCTGCACTAATTTGCTGAATAGCTGCCTCACAATCTTGGCGTATTTTCTCTTTGAGTGGGCAGGCAGGTGTCGTTAAGACTACCGTAAAACTCACTTCCTTGCCATTAACCGCCACGTCTTTGACCATATTGAGGGTTACAAGGTCTTTTTTCAAATCAGGGTCTTGTACTGTGGACAAGGCTTTAAATATATCTTCAACTTGAATAGCCATAATAATCTGATAAAATTTGAATAGGCAAAAATCGTAATTTAATCATACATTCGCAATACCAAATAAAAAGGCTTGGTCATTACCTTGCCTTTAGTTTTACTAAACAATTTTTTCTCCCAAAAGTTTAACGCCTAACACCGTAACATCATCTAACTGTGTTTCTTGCCCTTCAGCTAACCAATCTTTGAAAAAATCCTCTAAGAATAATTGTTGTTCTCTACAATTTCTCTCGTGAATATCTTGCAAGAGTTGGCGGAAAGGCGAAGAACCTAACTTCCGTTTTCTTGCTCCGCCTATCTGGTCTCTGTAACCGTCTGAAAATAAGTACAATACGGTAGGCATATTGATTTCAAATTCATGTAACTCAAACGGCACTTGGCTTATCGTTCCGCCGATATACCCTTTACTGCCTTTGAGTAAGTGTAAGGTTTGGTTTTGGAAATAGACCAAATCATTTTTTGCCCCTGCAAATTGTAGTTTTTGAGTTTTGTAATCTATTCGGCAGAGAGCTAAATCCATACCCTCCCTACTTTCTGTTTCGTCCTGCTTCAACAAATAATAAATGTCTTTGCGTAATTCAGACAAAATTTCGTTAGGTGTATAAATATTTTTTTGTAGGGTAATATGATTGAGGGTTGCAATGCCTAACATAGACATAAACGCAGCAGGTACGCCATGTCCTGTGCAGTCGCCTACTGCCAACATTACTTGGTTGTTTTGTAGAGGTTGTAGCCAATAAAAATCGCCACTGACAATATCTCTGGGGTGGTACAACATGAAATAGTCTTCAAAAAAGCCTTGTAATTGACTTCGTTGTGGCAACAAAGCTCTTTGGATACGTTGGGCGTATCGAATACTCGTAGTAATATCTTCGTTTTTTGCCTCAATAATTTTCAACAATTCTACAATCCGATTAGCCTCTTCTAATTGTTGGTGTTGTAAGGCTATTTGTTGTTCGGCTAATTTTTGTTCGGTAATGTCCCTTAATCTTAATACTCTTACTTTATTTTTTTTAATGACCATTTCGGTTGTATTAATGGCAACATGACATTCTACGGCATATTTACAAGACAATTCGGCTTCTATGTACGTTTCGTGTAGCTGCGAAAGAATAGATTTTTTGAAAAACTTATCTAAACTTTCGTTCAAAACCTCTTGTGCTTGGTAGCCTACCAAATTCAAAAAAGCCACATTCACTTCTATAATTCGTTTGCCTTCCACAAACAAAATTCCTTCGGTAGTTACGGCAGCCATTTGTTGTAGGCGGGCTTCACTTTCTTGCACCCTTTGGAGGGTTTGTTGTAAAATTTCTTCTTTTACCAAAGCATTTAAGTTCCCTGCAATGCGTGGAGCTAATTGGTCTAAAAAATTGACTATTTCTTGTGAAGGTGTATTAACAAATACAATTTCGATTACGCCTATAGTTTTGCGATTATACACCAAAGGCAAGACTAAAATACAAGGAGGTTGGGTGCGTAAGCCACTACTTACCGTAAGTTGTTGGGCAGGGTACGGAAGGAGTTGGTGGTGCTGTGATAGACACGCAGCCCCCAACACCCCAGCCCCCACTTGAATAGTGCTTTGCAGTTTGTCGGGGTTATTAACGGCAAAGGTAGCTCCCAATATAAGTTGTTGTTTTTGTGAATTGACATAATACAATACACCTTGATAGGCTTGTAAAAAGATACAAAGTTTCATCAATACATGATGCGACCAACTGCCCAATGTTTGATTATCTTGCCACTGCATAACGGCATCAAAGTAATCAAAGGTCTTGTACGCATGGTTTTGCTGTTCCAACTGTTGGGTACGAGCTGCCAACCATTCTTGTTCAGTCAAGTTGGTTGTTGCGTCAGGCAATAACAAAGGTGTTTCTCGTTGCACAGTGGCGTAGTATTTTTATTTTGTTGTGAAAGCTGCTTTCAAATGCGTAATATCCATCAAATATTTTACTACTTTGTACGGCTTGCCTGTGGCATCTTTGATAGGGTTGTAGCTGGCACTAATCCAAATACTGCTACCTTTTTTAGTAATTCTCTCAAATTCGCCTCTTTGAAATTCGCCTTTGCGGAGATTGTCCCAAAGTTGCTTGTACTCCGCAGATTGGGCGTGTTGGGCAGTTACAAAAATTTTATGCTTTTTACCTACAATTTCTTCTAAAGAATACCCTATGGCAGCCAAAAAGTTTTCGTTGGCATACTTAATGGTACTGTCTAAGTCAAATTCTATGACCGCAAAAGATTGATTGATAGAAGCCATTTGATTGGCAATATCTACTGTCATTTTTTTGCGGTCTGTTACGTCCATTGACAATTTCAAAACTTTAAAAGGTACACCATTTGCGTCTTTCACAGGTGTATAGGTGGCTGTTAGCCAAACATCTTGCCCTGTACGAGTAACTCTATGAAATTCGGCATTGAACTGCGTTTGCCCTTGTTGTAAAGATTGCCAAAATTCTTGATATTCCGTAGAGTTAGCATATTCTTTTGTTAAAAAAATATGATGATTACGCCCTATCAAATCTTCGGCATCATATTCTAATAATTTTGCAAATTTTTGATTGACATTAATAATTCGCCCATTCATATTAAATTCTACTACTGCCAAAGTTTCATTAACGGCGTGTATCCAACCTGTCATTTCTGCATCTTTTCGGTTCAGCTCGTCTTGAATGGCGTGTAGTTCCTCCATATTTTGGCGGAGTTCTTCACTTTGGGCTTGCAGTTCTTCGGTTTTTTGTATGCTTTCTTCTAACAACAACCGAGTTTTTTGGTTAGTAATGATACTTTGTAAAGAAACCGCCAAACTTTGCGAACATCTCTTAATCAACTCTATATAACGATTAGGGAGTTTTTCTAAGGTAATTAATTCTATTGCTCCGTACACTACTTGGTTGAAAATGAAGGGACTAACGACCAAAAACGCCGTACCTGTATGGTAAACAGACGTGGCTATTCGCATAGGAATTTGGTCTAAACTAATTAGTTTTTGAGATTTTACGGCTTGCCCAACGATACCTTCACCAAAATGAAAGTAAGTTTTTTCCATAGTTTCTACCGTACAACCATACCCGCCTACAGCTTCTACTAATTCTCTTTCTGCATCCACCACAAAAAATGCTTCGTGAGTGGCGTTGGTCAATCCTGCAAAATATTCGAGGACAATATTGGCAAAGGTAGGAATGTCTTTGTCATAATTGAGGCGTATCAATTCATCAAAACGGCTCAAATTAGCTTCTAACCACAGACGGTCTTCCATGTTGCGTTGTTGTTCTATCAACTCTTGTTTCAGAGCTTGCAACTCTACATGCGAGGACGAGAGGGCTTGGTGATTATCTATGAAGTTTGTCATAAAAGGTACATAGTTTGACAATTAACCCTATTTACACAATTTTGTTTGTAATATATCAGACTAACTATCTTATCTCATTAATTTGTATAATTTTCTGTTATTACTTACCAAATATAGCTTCTCATAAGTTTTGCGTTAAAACCATCTTGGCAAGAGATTAGAAAATATAAGCAAAAAATAAGGCAAAAATACTCCAGATATTCACGAAAAGCATCTAATTTGTTAGTGCAAACTTCGCAAAACTAAGTAGTAGAGTATATTTATTTTAGATTATTATTATTTGTATAAATTTTTCATAATCAGTTAGTTATATATTTTTTTACTTAAAAAATACTCTAAACTAATTTATGCTTACTACTTAGCATTACATAGTTAAGACTACTATTTTATATTTGTCAGGGCTTCTTGAGGGCGGGGCTGTCCTCACAGTTTTCCATCTAACTGTTTATTCAGCAAATAAAATTATACAAAAAAATCTTTTTAAATAAAATGTAGTGCTGCAACAAAGCCATGAAAAACTATAAAAAAAACACCCTATAAGTTAGTTTATAGGGTGCTTTTTTATTTCGCCTCTATCTGTTGGCGGAGTTGCTGAATATATTGGTCTAACTCTTGGTTATTATTGTTTTGGGCTGCTTTGTCCAAATAGGTTTTGGCTTCTGCCTTTTTGTTTTGTTTTAACAGCACATTTGCCATTGTGAACAAATGCACAGGGCTTTCTTCGGCTTTCAGGGCTGTAGCTGCCCATGTTTGGGCTTGTGTTAGGGCGGCGGCATCATCAAAATTTTGGATTACCTCAAAAATTCTGGGAACAAGATTTGCCATATCTTTCAATAAATACTTGTTCGTTTGTATTTGCAAAGCCTCAAAATATTTCGTTTTATCCCCTACATTTTTGTAGTACAAGGCATCTATGGTGTATTCGTGAAATTGTGGTGCTTGTTCTCCGCCCATTTGTCCATTAAACTGCACGTAGTATTTTTTCAAGACTGCTAATTGCACTTCATCTTTGCTGGCAATGGTCAGTTTCAATTTTTCTTGTAAGACACTCACCACAAATTTGCTATAGGCTTCTTCGCCATAAGCATCTAAAAAGTCTTTGGCATTATTAATGATATACTGAAACTCTCTACTATTTACATCATTTACATACCTGCTCACAATTTCCCAATTATTACTTTTTACTAAGTCTTTTTCGGCTAATTTTGCTAAATATGTTTGAGCTATTGGCATAGCCTCTTGGGTTTGGTCTGCCATAGTCAATGCTTGGATATATTGGGCTGTTAGTGCCATATCATTAGGATTTTTTTGATAGGCTTTCTCTATTTCTGGCAACTTATTGCCTATTTCTAACATATTCACTGCCGTTTCGCCCATTGCCTTAAACTCTTTGGCTTTCATAGCTCCTACGTGCTTTGTAAGTACCCTACCGTCTGGGTAGAAGTAATACAAAGAAGGATAAGCCGAAATTTCTAAAGATTGTACCAAATTAATTTCTTGTTTTTCGGCATCTATTTTCATCGAAATAAAGTGCTGGTTATAGTATTCTGCCACTTCTTTATCTGTAAAAACAGTTTTGCTCATAAATTTGCAAGGACCACACCACTCTGCGTACAAGTCTGCAAAAATAGGTTTGTTAGCTGCTTTGGCTTTGGCTACTGCCTCTGCCCATGTGCCTTTAAAAAAGTTGATTTGTGTGGCTTGCTCTTGTGCAAATGTTTGCAAAGAAATTAGAAAAGTACACACTATAAAGATTTTTTTTTTCATTTTTTTAATAGTTTTAAATAATAGGTTTTACCATTATCAATGGTATGCTTTAATTGACCTTTTGAGCCAATTTGAAGTGTAGTTTGGGAAAATATACAAGTTCATTTGTATTATATTTATTTTCAGTAAGTAATTGGAAAAAATAAATGTACCACAGACTTTAGTCTGTAATCTCTTGATAATCAAAGACTCACAGACTAAAGTCTGTGGTACAATATTATCAATTAATTAGTTACTCTTACTTATATGAAATAAACATAAAATGATGTCATACTTACCCCTAAAATAAAGGTAGGAAATAGCTATATTTTTCGCAAACAAAGTACCACAAAAAGAAATGACTTGACAATAGTTAAAACTCATTTTACAATGGAAAAGTGCAATAAAAAGTTACTAATAAATTATTATGGCAAGAGAAATAAAGCAAGAGAAAAATATGGTGGTAGGAAGGGGTAGTTAACTGTTAGGGTGCTTACTAAACAGAAATAACAAAAAATACACTTTCAAAAACCTAAAAAAGTACCTTAGCAGGCTCAAAAACGCAATATAGCAGAGAGTAGGGTTCTTTATACACCTATGCAATATCCTGAATAAGAACTACTTACAGCACTTTTTTTTTACTTATACTACTTTTTACAACATTTTAAAACAGCATATCATCATGTCGTTGCTTGAATTGATTGTTTGCTATTTTGTCAAGCATATTACTAAGAAGATTAGCTATTTCATTGTACTGTTTAGTAGGTAAATCATCTAAAATAATAGAACTTACATACTTTTCTAAACTCTTTGACGTTATTTGATAATCGCCCAGATTTTCGTATAAAACATGATTTACGAACTCAAAAGACCGTTTTTTTAATTCCTCGTCTTCTAAAATCTGTTTAGCCAACTTGACAAACAAAGGAGCTAAACCCTCCAATTCCTTTAAACGATACTCCACCAATTTTTTAAAGTAAGCCTCCCTTAAAAGTCTTTCCATTTGTAGTTGCTTTTCTTTAATTATCATTTCTGTTTTTTTATTCTCTTGTATATCTTGTATAGAGTTAATAACATTTTGTACCGTATCTAACAACTTTGTTTTTAACTCTAATTCTCTTTTTGCCAAGTCCAACTCTCTTTTGAGTTCCTTTATTTCCATTTCCAAAGCCCCAACATTTACCCCACCATTCGCAGGTTCGCCATAGTGTAGCAAGTCATCTAAAGTAACTTCTAAAACGGCAGCAACCTTTTCTAACTGATTAATAGTAAAGTCTTTATCCTTTTTTTCAAACTTAAAATAGTTAGAAGGAGCCATCTCTAAAGCATTAGCCATATCCACAGGCTTTAACCGTTTTTCATTGCGTAAAGCAATTATCTTTTCTGTCAAGTTCATACGTCATTGGTTTTTTGGTGTTCTTTTATGCAAATTTTGATATAAAAAACTAAAAAAATAGTATGCAAAAATTTGTTACTTTTATATGTATAAATATCTTTGTGATATTAAAAGGTAATAAAATTTATTCAAATAGATATTAAAACTATTTATTATTATGCAACCTACTGAAAATCAACCCTATAATAACATCTTAGCACTTTTGCCTATAGATGTTAATGTAAACAGTAAAGGTTTAGCCAAATTATTAGGCATGAAACCCAAACGCATAGCACGCATCTTGAACGGTACAGCCAACAATGTAACGGTAACGGAACTAAGAAAAATAGCAGCCCACTACAATATTCCTATTCAAAAAATCATTGACTAAAACCACCGAAAAAGTAAATACAAAGTAAATACTATGAAAAAGCCCACCGCAGCAGACTTGTTGCCCAACAACGAGTATTTTTTGGATAAACAGCCCAGCGTATCGTATCTAAGGAAAAAAGGCACAACCGTAGGCAGTTGTACCATTTACGCCATTATACGGTACGCAGGTAAGCCAAGTAATCCATTTAGCACAGGGCAAAACGGTTTAGTCAATGATTGGCACGCAGACAGCAAAAGGTTTTTGGGCAAACGGTACGCCACCGCCAACGAAATGCTTGCACGCATAGAAACGGACATTTACGCCATTTACAGGGAGTTACGCAACAACAAACAGCCTATTACGGCACAGGTACTCAAGGACATTTACACCTGCCAGCACCAAGTAATTACGGTTACAGCTTTGCGAGAATTCTATATGCAATATGTACGCAGTTTGGAGGGCAAACAATACGGTAAACGTATGGTAATGAAACGAGATAGCGACACCAAACTACTTTTACAGTTTTTGGAAAACAGCCAGCAAAACGGCTTATTGGTTCGGAATGTTAGTAGAAAATTCTTTTATGATTTTCTCTATTTCTTACAGCACAAAGGACTGAAAAACAGCTATATACGCAAAGTTTTCTTTACAGTAAAAGCCCTTTTTGAGTTTGGCGTAAACCAAAACTATTTGGTCAAAAGTCCTTACGAATTGCCCAAAGGCATACGAAAAGGCAAAGACGAACCTTTGAGGTATCTGAACGAACAGGAACTACACAACCTCAAAAACTACCAATTTGAAACGCCAAAACTGCAAAAGGTCGCAGACTTGTTTGTTTTTCAGTGTTACACAGGGCTATGTTATGCCGATACCATGACTTTTGACATACGGCTTGACACCCAAATAAGGGTACACGAAGTAAGCGGAGAGAAGATAGAGAATGTTTGGATAGTGAAAGAACGGCAGAAAACAGGCACATTAAGCCGTTTGCCCTTGTTTCCAGAGGCATTTTGGATTTTAGAAAAATACAACTTTCAAATTCCTTACATACACAACGCCAAGTACAACAAGGCACTGAAAGACGTAGCACAGGCATTGCGAATAAATACTAAGCTAACCACCCACGTAGCCCGCAAAACCGCCGGTTTTTTGTGGCTAAACAACGGCTTAGATTACAAAACAGTTAGCCAAATGTTAGGGCATAAGTCCGTTTTAATCACAGAAAAACACTATGCAAAGGTTTTGTTGCATACCATAGATAAGAGCATACAGGAGGCTAATATTTACCATTTTACGCAAAAACAGCAATTAGACACAGCTTTACTTTTATTAAACCAAACCAGCGAAAACAGTCATGAAACCGAAAACACCCAAAAACCCGAAACCGAAAAACAGAAAAACCAACAAAACAAAGTCATCTATTGCTAATCCATTGGAGAACCCCACGGATAGGCATAGCAGCCCAAACCCACTACCAAAGGGCAAAGGCAAAAAAGACAGGCGAAAGGGAACACTACCAAGCCCACAGCCCAGCAGCAGCACCGCACCCGATACCACGATAGAAAGGCAGTTTAAGTACGGACTAAAAGACCACTTCAAACTGTTTAGGCTGATGAAAAAAAGAAAGAAGTAACACAAAAACCATTACGACAATGATAACAAAAGAAAATGCAAGCCAAGTAATTGCACAGTTAGAGAGGGAAATAGCAGCCCTCAAAAGCAAGTTTTTGAGAGCCAAAGCAGACCGCCAACAACTACAAAAGTGCTTTAATTGTCAATGTAAGTGCAAACACTACAGAGGGCTAAACTAAATCTAATTGTAACATAGACTTTAGTCTGTGAAAAAGTCTGTAAAAACTACCAACAAAACAGCCCTGTAGCTACCAATACAGGGCAAATTTTAACTAAAATTTTCAACTTAAAACTACCAAATTCTATGACAGTTGTAACAGGCATCACAAGCAGCAGCCACCCGACCAAGCCGAAGAACCGCAAAAACGAAAAGTTTTTTAGGTGTTTAGTCAGTGAATACACAAATTTTGATGTAGTCGTGTACCTCAAAACCACCGACCACACCACCACCGAAATAACCGTACACGAGTACAAAAACGAAGCTGAAACGAAGGACTTGCAAAGTCTGAAAATCTACCAAACCAGCGAATTTTTGCACAGGTGTTTAGCCACACAGTACAGGCACAAAGACAGTATCAAAAAACCAGCTTTTACGGCTATTTGGAAAGCAGCCCTACAAAAGTTTGTATGCTAAAAAAGTGTAACATAGACTTTAGTCTGTGAAAAAAACTACCAACAAAACAGCCCTGTAGCTACCAATACAGGGCAAATTTTAACTAAATCTTTCAATTTTAAACTACTCAAATTTATGACCATTGTAACAGGCATCACAAGCAGCAGCCACCTGAACAACACAAAAGTAGAAACTAACTTAGTTAGCGAATTTTATGAAATAGATAAAACATTTCAAGAAATCATTAAAACAAAACATAGTTTTAATATTTCAATTTTTCGCCCACAATACGAAAAACGTATAGGTTGTTATGGTACTATTACTTTTTTTGATACAAATTTTCAAGAACTAACAATGTTGCTAATGATAACACCAGCCCAACAAATAGCTAACTACTATAAAGAGGCAAAAATAAATGTCGACAATATCCAAGTTCACGAATTACGGTTAGATGTACCAATAACTACACTTGTGAAAAATGCACTTTTAGCAGAAAAAAGGTTTCACAGAGAAAGCCAAAAACTAAAAAAATACCTCATTAGCATAGGCAAATTAACAGCAACAAACAGCCAACAAGCCACAAAAAAACCCCTGTAGCTACCAACTACAAGGGTGTACTCTAAACTAAATCTGCAAAGGTAAACTACCAAATTTAACCGTTGCGAAACTAAAACGGCCAAAACCGCAACATCTTAAAACAAATACGACAATGATAACACCGCAAAATCTTAAAACGAATACGACAATGACAACAACAAATTTAGTAGAAAAATTGGAAACTACCAACAACCAAACCTATAAAGACTTTGCAGCACAGCAAGCACAACGCAGCTTTGTAAAAGAACTTTCAGAAAATAGCTTTTTCGAGAGTTACAGAGCTTTGTTTTATACGGCTTTTTGTTTTGCGTTTTTGGCACAAATAGCAAGTGCCATAAGCAGCTACAGTTTTTTTGAAACCTTGTTACAGGTGAAAATAACCAACTTTTATTTGTTGGTAAGTGCCACAGTAGGCATTTTGATAAGTGTAGAAGTCATCAAATACACCGTAGTAAACAAGTCTTTCAAAGAACTATTTGCTTTGCAGCCTAAACAAAATTTGCCTTTATTCTTTATTGCTTTTTTGGTTAGTAGTCTAAGCATTTACGCCAGCATCACAGGCGGAGGCAATTTAGGGACAGACACCACCAAACCGCAGGAAGTAAGCAAGCAATTTGATACAGCAATAGCAGCCCTCAAAACAGACATTACAGGCATTACGAACCGCAATACGTGGAAAGGGCAGGTTTATTTACCTACCAAAGAGAAAAATTTGGTATATGCCAAAGAAACCGAAATTGCAGCCCTTAAAGCCAAAAAAGAGGCAGCACTACAGGCAGTCGCAGCCGAAAACACCAGCAACGCCACACAATTTAAAATAGGTTTTGCAGTCTTTGAATTACTGTTTTTTGTGTGTACGGTTTTCGTTTGGTACTACAAAAGACGCAGCAGCATAGAGTTTTTGGCAGCGACACCCGCCACCATCACAAGGGCAACGGTACAACTTGCACCCACAAATGAACAAAACACAATGGTACAAGTAGCACCACCACCAACGGAACAGGGAACAACGCCAAACGTAACACCCACAGACACGCCACCACCAGCACCAAGCAAACGCATAGGTTTTGTTTTTGGCAAAAAGCAAGCACCAACGGCAGACGTAAACACCGCCACGCCAAACGTAAGCAGCAGCACAACGGCAGACGTAAGCACAGGCACAACGCCAACCGTAGGCACAGGTAATAAGGTTTGTTTGCACTGCAAAAAGACATACACCTACAGCATACACAACCAAAAATACTGTAGTGAAACGTGCAGGGTCGCAGCGTGGGAACAACGGAACGGTAGGCGGTTGAAAAAACGGAAAGTGCCAAATAGTACAAAAAAAGCTACTTTGTTTTAGTTAATTATTAAAACAAGTCTATTACTAATAATTTGTTTAAATTGCAGCAAAAAGCATAAAAAAACCGTTGTTTTCGGGCAAAAACAACGGTTTGAGTAAAATTAGGGTAATCAAATGACTACAAAAATTTTGGGTAATTTGGTAATTGGTTTGGTTTTTTTGTTCAATGTTCTTTTTTATCACTTAAAAAGGAAAATTTAAGGCTACAAATCTTAACATTTTAGTACATAAAATACAAAGGATTTTAGCACCTAAAACACCTTAATAAGCAAAAATTAAAACGCAGAACCTAATAAGTAATTAAGAACAAACAAAGATTTTAAAACCTCACAAACAAGTTTAAAATCTCAAACAAAGATATGAAGACTAAAACCCAAAATTTTTGAGTTTTAAAACTCCACAAATAAAATATATGAATGACAAAGTTATGAAAGAATTTGCTAATAGTCAAGTGCTTAGTAATTTAAGTACGTACCAAATCACTCACGAATCTGATATTTCAGACGAAACGCCTGTAGTGTTTATCAACGAAAAAAAGTTTGCCGTAAAAGGCGATATTAGTTTTATCACAGGGCAGCCCAAAGCAGGAAAAACGTCTATTGCTACATATATTTTGGCTACAGCCTTTTTGGAGGAAGTCCCCAAAGAATTAGACACCTTGCAAATACGCAGCACCCACCACAAAGGCAAAAAGGTTATCTACATAGACACCGAGCAGCCCTTGAGCCAAACGAACCGCCTAAGAAAGAAGATTTGTAAGGTCATAAAAAGCACAGAAGAACCCCAAGAACTCTTAATTTTCAATATTAGGGCAATTTCACGTAAGGAGAAAAAAAACGAAGTATTCGCCATTATAGACCATTTTAAAGATGATTTGCATTTTGTGGTCATAGACGGAATAGCAGACCTTGTAAAAGACCCCAATTTGGCAGATGAAAGTTTTGATTTGATAGACGATTTAATGCGTAGAGCATTAGCCTACAATATTTCCATTTTGGCATACATACACCAAAACCCCTCCAGCGACAAGTCCAGAGGACACATGGGCAGCGAGGCAGAACGGAAGTGTGGAGGCATGATAAGCATTAAAAAAGACAAAGACCAAATACACTGTATCGAAAGTAAGTATATGCGATATGATGCCAACTTAGATACAGTCTTTTTTGTGTATGACACGGAAAAACAGGACTTCAGAACTCTTGACAACACCGAAACCGAAAAAGTAAAAGAACGGAAGGAGTTAGACAAGCAACTCGAGCTATACGAGTGGGTACATGGTTTGTTTGAGGGAGGGCATAGACAACTTAGTCATACAGATTTGAAAAACGGTTTAATGCAAGCCGAAGGAGTTTCAGAAAAGACCGCAAGAACACGCATACAAAAAATGAGAGATTACAACTTCATTAAGAAAGAGGAAAACGGTAGCTACTCTTTTGTCGACCATAAAGAACTCACCCGAAAGATACTGTTTGTAGAAGGCAGTACAGAAAATAGTTAATCTCAAAAAACTTTCATACACCTTACAAAATTTAGGGTAAAAGGGTAAAAAAAACTTCGCAAAGTAATGTATTTATTACTTTTTACCCTTTTACCCTTACTTGTTAGGGTAAGGGTAAACGGTAAATTATCTATATAGGGAAAATTACCCTACTACCCTAAAAATACCAAGAAAAAACAAGGTTAAAAAATTGGAAAAATACAATAGTTAGGGTAAGGGTAACAAGGGTAAAAACCATATACGACCCCAAATTACCCTTACCCTTACCCTAATAAAAAAATAACTTTTTGATTAAAATATTACATCAAATTTTAGGTAGGTATGCCTACTAAAAAAAGCAGTTGTAAAGGCAAACATTACGCTACTTTTTACTAACCAAAAAAGAAAAATAGGTACTATGAATACGCAAATAGCTAAACAAATTCCGATAGGGGAGTTTATGCAAAAAATAGGATACCAGCCCGACACAGTAAAAGGTGTTTTTGTGTGGTATCAAAGTCCCTTTGTGGCAAGCACCCAACAAACAGGGAGTTTTAGGGTAGATACCAGCCAAAACATTTGGTATGACTACAGCCAAAACAAAGGAGGAAAAATAATTGAATTGGTTATGCACCTGCAAAACTGTAATGTTAGTACAGCTTTGCAGCAGTTAGCAGGGTTGTTTAATGCAAACGATATTTTTTCTTTTGCCCAGCAAACAAAGACAGCACCGCAACAGCAGCCCAACCACAACAAAATAATTATCAAAAAAGTAAAGCCCTTGACTAACAAGGCATTACTACAATATTTGGCAGAAAGAAGAATAAGCCCCGAAGTAGCTACCAAATATCTTGTAGAGGCTTATTATTGTACGTACAAAAAAAAAGATAAAAACTATTTTTCAGTAGGTTTTGCCAATGACAAAGGAGGGTACGAATTGCGGAACAGACTGTATAAAGCAGCCAGCAGCCCCAAAGCCATAACGACCATACAGGGCAGTAGCCAAAACAACAAGGGTGTATGTATTTTTGAGGGTTTCATGGACTTTCTAAGTTGCTTAGAGTATTACGGTACATTGACACCGAAATATGATTGTTTGGTACTCAATACAGTAGGGTTTGCAGCAGA
>CANGYA010000047.1 GCA_947457925.1 Cytophagales bacterium
AATATTGACCTTGCAAGGTCAAAAAAGCCCCTCTCCAAATGGAGAGGGGTTGGGGTGAGGTTATCAACAAGATTTATCTAAACTGCAAACCAAATTTCTTAGGTTTCTGCAATCGGCTGTTTCTGTACCACAAAAACGCCAATGTAGCAATTAATAAGTAAGGCAAAGACAAAAGATATAAAATGCCCCTGTTGAGTCCCAAACCTATTTTGCTACTTTCGTTGGTAATGTTGCTTTCTACCGAAGACCTACACATGGCACATTGAGCCTCTACATCTGTAATGCCCACAAAAAGCAAGAGCAAAACCAGCCCACCCAGCAATAAAAAATGTTTCTTTTTCATGGTTATTCAGTATTTTTAGTACAATAGTTTATATAACGTAAATGTTTCGTTAATTTACTGCCTTTCATACGTATAAGTAATTTGTGCTGTAATGCCTTGTTGCGTTGCCGTAAAACTTAGTTTCAAGATATTTCCATTTACTAAATCTTCTACGGTGTAAGTTCTATCTGCAATTACCGCATTTCCTTTTTCATACGTCAAAGCAATAGTTGTTTTACTTGGTGTGCCTTCATAGACATAACTTCCTGATTCTGTGGCTGTTCCTCCGTTGGGAGCATAACACGCAGCCGTTTCACTAAACAAACCGCCTCTACGCAGTTCTAACAAGCTATTTTTGATGCACACCGTTTGGGCAGCTTGTGGATTTTTGGCGGGGTCAAATAAATCATCAATGACCAAAACACCGCCACCAATAGACGCAGAAGCCGATTTGAGTTGCCAAGTTCCTAACATATTTTCTAACCTGAACAATTTATTAGTAACAACTTCTGGTGGGTCTAAGGGCGTATTACACGCATTGAAGCCTATCAAAAGCAATAACAAATTGATGATAGAAGTAGTTTTGTGCAAAGACAACAAATATATGCGAAACATTGTAAGTGATTTTTTCACAAAAATATATAATTTTGGGCTATACAAACTTATTTTGCTATCTAATTTTATGTGCATACGTACCATTTTTGCTTTTCTTTTTCTTTCATCAGTATTACAACAACTGCCTGTGTTGGCTCAAGATAAAAATGCAATAGATAGCACTACAACACCTTTTTATCAACCTAATATCGACGAGTTGAGCAACCTCAAACGCCGTACTCAAAACGAGGCTACGGTGTCGGTGGCGGGTTTTCAAACAACTACTTTGCGAGAGTCGCCTGGTATTGTTACCTTGATTACCCAAGAGGAAATAGCCAATAGTGGAGCAAAGGATTTGATAGATATTTTGCGAACCGTACAAGGTTTCGATATAGCCTTTGACATAGCCCCTGTCCTTACGATGCGTGGCAACAATGGCAGCGAGGCGAAGATTTTGTTTTCCATAGATGGTATTGCTATGAACAATATTGCTTTTGGTGGTGTCTATCCTATCATGCGTTACCCTGTGCATAGTATTGAAAGAATAGAAATTATACGGGGGGCTGGTTCTGCCCAATACGGAGGCATGGCAGGTTTGGCGGTTATCAATATCATTACCAAAAAAGCAAAAAATAATTTTGAAGGAGGAGCAAATGCCACTGTAGGTATAGCTGATGGCGGTTTGCTACGCAATAATTTTGAGGCTTGGGCTTCTACCAAATTAGCTAATGGTGTGAGAATAGACCTAAGTGCAATGCAAATTACGGGAAAGTTTAGCAACAAAATAGAGGAGGCAAACGGACTATACACCAATAGAGTTAATCTGCGAGATAATAACCAAACAAGTAATAATTATTGGAATTTTGGTTTACAATATAAAAAATTATCTATTCGTTATATTAATACCAATACAAACACCAATTTATTGTGGTTGGGCAATGCACAACTGACTGCCAATGACAATTTCTTTTCGGCAAGTTATAGAGTAGATATTAGTAGCAAGTTGGTGTTGCACAATGCAGCAAGTTGGCAAAAACAAACTCCTAACAATTTTTCTAATATACCTACACAAACTCTTACAGACACCGCCAAACTCAATATTTTGCGTTTGTTTAATACTGTAGATGAACGGTATGCAACTAAAAACTACTTAGTTTATGAATGGAATGAAAAACTTTCTACTACCGCAGGTGTAGAGTTTCTGTATGACTATGTAAGTTATACAAACAATGTACGTTTTAAAAACAGAAGCCGTACTACAGACTTTTTTGGTGTGGCGGGTTTTGCCGAAGTCAATTTTAGTTCTAAATACGCCAATATTACGGCAGGAGCAAGGTACGAAAAATACGGCAACATCACGCCTGTAGTAGTACCACGCATAGCCATTACGAAAGCCTTTGAGAAATTTCACTTCAAAGCACTTTATACACAAGCCTTTAAGAATCCAACGATTTTCAACATAGAATATGCAGAAAACGGCGTGGGCAATATAGAACCTGAAAGATTTACCTTGATAGAATTGGAGGCGGGTTGGCGACCATTACCCAACTTGCAGTTAGCTGCCAATGTCTATGATATTCGTATCAGCAATTATATTACTCGCAAAGATATTTTAGATGCTTCGGGAAGTCCGTTTGCGTCTTATGCCAATTTGGGTAATACAGGTACACAAGGCGTAGAAGGTGAAATAAAATGGCAACCTAAATGGGGCAGTATTTCGGCTAACTATTCGTTTTATAGAGTCGTAGAAATGAGCAGTTTTTTAAAATTGCCTCGTGTAAGTCAAGTTTTCCCCGGGATACCTTCGCAGAAATTTACGTTTCAGGGCTTTGTGAAAATCCTACCGAATTGGACAGCCAGCACTACAGTTCAGTATTTTAACAATAAATTCAGAATTAATGCTTTAAATCAGAATTTGAATGAACCTGTGGAGTTTCCTGCGGAGTTGCACGTCAATTTATATACGCAGTTGAACAACATAATTTTCAAAAACTTTTCTATTGGCTTAGGTTGTTTCAATCTCTTAGATGGTAACTACCGCCTATTGCCTTGGAAAGTAGATGCAAGTGCTTTCATAGATTTGCCTTGGCAGGGACGTGAGTTTTATGCTAAATTTATTTACAATTTTAAAAACTAAACTGTAATAAAACTGTAGCAACGGACTAAAGTCGGTTGTATAACAAACGGACTTTAGTCCGTTGCTACAGTTTTGATTATCAATATAATAGAGAGCTATGAGGTCAAAAAAATATACAATATTTTATACAATTTTATTGACGATTGCCGTTGGGTTGTGGTCTTTTGGGGCTATGGCTCAAGACTTAGATGTATTGTTGGGGAGTTTGCAGAACGAAAAATCTGCGGATAAACGCAGCCAATTAGCCTACCAAATAGCCTTGCAGTACCAACAGCAAAGAGGCTATAAAAAAGCTGTGGAGTATTTCAGACAAGCTATGCAAGGGGCAACTGCTACGCAACAAGTCCGTTGTTTGCAGCAAATCATGGCTGCACAAGCTGCCCAACCCAATTACGCAGCAGCCTTACAAACGGCAGATGAACTATTGCCTTTGGTAAACACGCCTGATAATAGTGCGGTTTGGGCGAAAGTACAAAACCAAGTAGCCGAATATGCCCAACAACAAAAAAACTATGAAAGGGCTATACAAGCTAATCAAGCCTTAGTTCAATTTTATACAAATAAAGACAACTTTGTAGAAATAGCTCGTATTGACAACAATTTAGGGGTTCTGCACCGTAGAATCAACAAAAATACAGAGGCGGTGGCATATTTTAATAAGGCATTGGCTATTAACAAAAACATTTTGAATACGCCCAATAAATCTGCCAAACAAGAAATCTTTACTTACATCAACACAGGGGTAACTTTGTTGCAACTGAATCAAAATAAAGAGGCAGATGAATATTTGAAAAAAGCCGTAGAGTTAGCAGACAAAAGTACGGATAATTACATCAAAGCTTCTGCCTATAATTATTTGGCAATGTCCGATTATTTGGCAGACAGAAACGGAGAAGCACTTTTGTACGCCAAACAAGCCCAAAGCATAGCAGAAACTAATAATGATAGTGAAAATAGATTGGCAGCCTATAAAATTTTGGCATTGATAAATGAAAGTGAGGACAATTACAAAGATGCACAGGCTTTTAACAAAATGTACCAAGAGCTATTGAGTAGTGTAGAAAAGCAACAACAACAGGCTATTCAGCAGAATTTGGAGGCAGAAATTTTGGTAGAAAAGAAAGAAAATGAATTAAAATCTTTGTTGGCAGAAAAGCAAAAACAAGAGGCTGCCCTCAAACAATCTGAATTGGAAAGGCAAAAACAAGAGCAAAACTTGAAGTTGAAAGAACAAGAATTGGCTTTGTTGAAAAGAAATGAAGAACTGAAAAATGCGGAGTTGAGGTCGCAGCAATTAGAAAAGCAAAGAGTACAGCAGCTATTGGAATTGACACGCCAAAAAGCCGAAACCGAAAAACAAAAGTTATTGGTGCAAACCCAACAACAAGAGGCTCAAAGACTTACGTTAATTGCAGAAAAAGAAAGAACCGAAAAGGAAAGTAGCCAGAAAGCCTTAGAGTTGGCAGAAACGCAAAAGCAATTAGAAACCGAAAAAGTAGCCAAAGGCAAACAGATTAGTTATTTGTTGATGGGAATTGGTGCGGTTATTCTCATCTCTTTGTTGTTTGTGGTGCGTAGTCTTCGCCAAACTCGAAAGCTAAATGCAGCATTGGGGGAGAGAAGCAAAAAAATTCAGCAGCAAAACACAGCCTTACAAGCACAACAAGAGGAAATTAACACGCAAAACGAAGAATTGCAACAGCAGCAAGAGGAAATTATGGCTCAAAGGGATTTGGTGCAATCTATTAACGAGGAGTTGTCGAAGAAAAACCAAAATCTAACGGATTCTATCACGTATGCCAGCCGTATTCAGCGAGGTATGCTGCCACCTTTGCCACAAATTAAGGCAAATTTGCCTGATAGTTTTGTGCTTTATAAGCCCAGAGATATAGTTTCGGGAGATTTTTATTGGTTTGCAGCAACGCAAAACGGCATTTTGATAGCAGCAGCAGACTGTACGGGGCATGGCGTACCGGGTGCTTTTATGTCTATGATTTGTACGGCTTTATTGGACAGTATTGTGTATGAAAAGGACATCATTTCGCCTGAAAAAGTATTGCAGAGGTTAAGTACAGAAATTATTGCGACTTTAGACCAAAAAAATAATAATACACATGACGGCATGGACATTGTGTTATTAGGCGTGAGCAATGACAAAAAAACGGTGCAATATGCAGGGGCAAAAAATCCTTTGTTTTATGTCCATAGTGGAGAATGTCATGAAATTAAAGCCGATAAGTTTCCTGTTGGCGACTTCTACTATCCAGATGACCGTACTTTTACCTTGCACAACATAGATGTTACAACGACAACGGTATTTTATGCTTTTTCAGATGGTTATGCCGACCAATTTGGCGGAGCAGACAACCGAAAATTTGGTAAAAAACAACTGCGAGAACTCTTAGTAAACCTACATACCTTGACTATGGAAGACCAAAAAAATAACTTGGACAACAACCTACAAGCATGGATGGAGCAAAGTCATGAAGACCAGATAGATGATGTTTTGGTAGTAGGATTCAAAATAAGTGTGTAAACTTTGGGAGTGAGATAGTCAATAATGCAGAGGTTTCTGTAAATTTGCAGCAAAAAATTTATGGCTCAAACTATTCAGGCTATTCAAGAAGAAATTGTAGAGGAATTTTCTTTGTTTGAAAACAAAGACGACATTTACAACTACATTATAGAGTTGGGGAAAAATTTACCAGCTTTTCCCGAAGAACACCGCAAAGACGACAATTTGATAAAAGGCTGCCAGTCTAAAGTGTGGGTTTTTCCGACTACGCAGACAGGCTTGATGCACATACATGGCGATAGTGATTCGACTTTGGTCAAAGGCTTGGTAAGTTTGGTCTTGCGGGTGTATTCAGACAGACAACCCAATGAAATAGTGAACAATGATTTGTTTTTTATAGACCAAATTGGCTTGAAAAGTCTGTTGTCTATGAACAGGGCAAATGGTTTGGCTTCCTTGGTCAAACAAATTAAATTATATGCCTTAGCCCTACAAGCACAAGGCAAGTAAAGAAACATGGGGGCAGTAGTGTAGTGGTAGCACAGCTTTTAATGTTGTGATTACCATTTTTTGGTCAAACAAGATTTACTTCTATGCCTATGGAGCAGCTGGCGGTGGTTCGATTCCACCCTGCCCCCTCTCTTTTATTAAAAAATTAGCCCTATGAAGTTTCCAAACTTTATAGGGCTAATTTTTATTTTATTTTTTCAAAAGTTACGTCCATCAAAAACTCCATTTTCATACTTTCGCCCAAATCCATTGTATATTTCATAATGGTATTGCTATAAAGTAATACGCCTGTAGCTTTGTCTATCGTTACCTTACCACTCAAAGCATCAGAGTTTTTCATGCCCATCATTTCCATATCTCCTTTGGAGGTATATTTAAAATCTTTGGTAGTGAGTTCGCCTACGGTGTGTTTGAGGCGGGTAGTAGAAGGAATGCCACTTGAAGAATCTTCTATTTCTTGTTCCCAAGTATCTCCCACTTGCACAGATTTTGGAGGTAAAGATGCAAATAAACCTTCAAAATATTTGCCTAATTGGGCAGCTTCTTCGGGTAATCCTTCGTTTTTAATTACTTTTCCGTCTGGTTGTATGGTCAGAGTAGCTTGTTTGCCAATAATTTGGTTCAATCCATTTGCTAAATCAGCCATTTTTTCATCAGTAGCTTTATTGGGCATGTTAGTATCATGTGCTTTGCTTACTTCTTTACCGTCTTTTTCAAGAGCTACAATTTTTACGGTGGCTCTCGTTGTAACGACATTCACTTTTACGTTGCCGTTACTTTCTACTTCCACAACATTTGCCTTGATAAAATACTGCATAGTAGTTGTCCCTTTTTGTTCGCCCATTGTTTTGATGTCTGTTTTCATGTTTAAAACACCTTCAAAACTGTAACCTTTGGCGGGTTTAAATTGGATTTTTTCTTGTGCGTGTGCAAAATTTGCTAAGAGTAGGCAAATAGACAATGCGAATGAATACAAAATTTTCATTGAAAGATAATTGAGGAAAATGTAAAAAATTAGTAGAGTTTACAGATAGGGTGTTTGATAATATATTGTATAAGTAAGGTAAGTTGTGTAGTGTACCGTACCCTTTAGGGTGAAAGGTTAATTATATAATTTATTTGAATTAAAAAACGTAATTATTGTTAGAATAATACAAAAATATATTTTAAATTAAACCAAAAATGACCCTGCACCCTAAAGGGTACGGTACATTTTGTACTGCGTAATTTATGTTAAGTAATTGATAGACAGTCATTTGTAATGATTTATTTTGTTTCTAAGTAATAAGCACCAATTAGTTAGTAAATCTTTAATTAAAAAAATTTACTAACTAAGTTTTGTATTAGCACTTATGCTAATTAAATTTTTACCATAGGGAATTTCATACGATAATCTACGGACACCGTACCGTTGCTGATACTATTGAAACGACCTTTGAGGAGTCGTTTTTTGAGAGGGTTCAAGTAGTCTGTAAACAATACGCCCTGAATATGGTCATATTCATGTTGTATGATACGTGCTTGCATACCCGTAAATTCTTCTTCGTGTTCTTGCCAGTTTTCGTCGAGGTAACGAATCCGCAAGGTTTTATGTCTGCTCACCATTTCTCTAACGGTTGGTATGCTCAAACAACCTTCTTCCATTGCCCATTTTTCGCCTGTTTCAGACAAAATTTTTGCATTGATAAATGCTTTTTTAAAGGTAGTCATGTCTTCGCCTTCTTCTTCCAACTGCGTACCATCTACAACAAACAATCTAATGTCCAAGCCTATTTGGGGTGCAGCTAAACCAATACCATTGGCAAGGTACATGGTCTCGAACATATCATTAATCAATTTAGGCAGGTCTGTATTGCCATCATTCTTGATTTCTTTTGCTACTTTTCGCAATACGGGGTCGCCATATGCTACAATCGGATATATCATACAAGTAATTTTTAATACTGCAAATTTACATAGTTTTGCCACAAAAAAGTAAATTGTAAGACAGCAATGTTTTATTTATCTCTACATAATAAAATTACTTTTCCGTTTTCTTGTTCCGTAACAGTCATCAAAACACTCTGATTAACTTTTAAAGGAGAGCCTACTCTCAATTTGAATTTGTTGCGAGTGCCATTTTCCATAGAGGTACTTAGTTTATTAAAAGCTAATTCTACTTCTATGCTTACTTTGCGTCCACAGTTGTTTTGGAGTTCTACAGTTATCACATTATTAGGCTGTACAGCCCAACAAGGCATGATAATAGGAAGCAAAAAGCCAAACAATAGAGAAAGAGTATATCTTTTCATATATTTATGAATGAGTTAGGAAACTAAAGTTCTGAAATATTTGCCATAAAACCTATTTTCAACTTCAACAAAGTAATAAAATATATCCTTGAAAAAACGAAATATCTTTCATAATATTTGTAATAAACAAGCTAAAGTATTTATATTTAAGGGCTTTAAAGTGTAAGTTATGTCAAAACTGTTACGCCTATTTATTTTTTTACTGGTTACATTCTGTAGTTTACTCCATGTTTCATTGGCTCAAATGAATTTGGACAAGAAGAAACTATTGTCGCAGTTTAATATAGACTATTGGAATGCGGACAAAGGACTACCAAGTGTAGCGGTGAATAAAGTTATCCAAAGTAGGGATAATTATCTTTGGTTAGGCACTTATGATGGACTGTTGCGTTTTGATGGGGCGAATTTTACACTTTACAACAGTGGTAATACGAATGCCTTTAGTATTAATGATGTAATTTCTTTGATACAAGACCGCAAAGGCAATGTTTGGATTGGTACAAATGGAGGTGGTATTGTGAAGTATTCGCCAGATGGTCGTTTCCGCAGAAATGGAGGAGCAAATTTTCATAATGAAACTATTTATAGCCTTTTTGAAGACCGTAAAGGCAATATTTGGGCAGGTGGTAAAAGTGGTGTGATTAGAATTGGGAAAGGGAAAGTAAATTATGTTAAGATACCTAACTTTGATAGAGTCATAGCTCCTGCCATTGCACAAGACTACGCAGGTAATATTTGGATTGGTACACAAAGAAACGGCATCATTGTCTTGAAAGACAGCACAGACGAAGTAATTAACTTTGGGATTGCTGATAAATTGATGGACGAAAGAATAACAGCTTTGCACCAAGACCGTAGTGGAAAAATCTGGGTAGGTACAGAAGCAGGT
This sequence comes from Cytophagales bacterium, assembly GCA_947457925.1. GTDB lineage: Bacteria > Bacteroidota > Bacteroidia > Cytophagales > Thermoflexibacteraceae > JAAFKA01. The sequence continues at coordinate 9,259 of CANGYA010000047.1, forward strand.
TTATTTACTTTTACACAAGATAGCACTTTCCAACAATATGAATTTGATGGTAAACTCCCTCTCAATACTCGTGTCAATGCTATTTATGAAGATGGACAAGGTTGTTTGTGGTTTGGCACTACAGACGGTTTGTGTCGTTATAACAAAGGTATCGTAGATGTTCTTACTCTTATTCAGGGCATACCCGACAATGACATGAGAGCCATAACAGGCGACCAAGAAGGTTGCTTATGGATAGGAACATATAGGGCAGGTTTGATGCGTATCAAAGATGGGAAGTTCACGAATTATACCACTTATCAGGGCTTGGTACATGATGCCGTTAATTCTATCATTGAAGACCGTAACCGAAATTTGTGGCTGGCGACAGACAGAGGAATTAGTAAATACACAATGGGACAATTCATTAATATAATAGAAGGATTGCCCAATACCAAAGTAAGAGATGTAATTGAAGATGCCAAAGGGCGTATTTGGTTTGCGACCTATGGTGGTTTAGTGCTGTATGATAACGGGCGTATGCAAATTTATGACAAGAAAAAAGGGTTGTCTGATGACCAAACAAGACGTTTGCATATAGACCAATACCAAAATATGTGGATTGGTACAAAGGCTGGTATTGATGTGATGACACCTGACGGCAAGTTAGAACATTTTAATACCTCAGACGGATTAACTTCTGATTATATCATGTGCATTGCTGAAAGCCAAGATAGAGGTATTATTGTAGGTACAAATGGAGGCGGTTTAAACTTTATTAATTTGAAAGAAAGAACCATTAAGGCTCTTTCTACTAAACAAGGGCTGGCGGGAGATGTAGTTTATACGGTGCATGAAGACACAGCCAAAGTGTTATGGGTAGGTACAAATGGCGGATTGACAAGGGTAGAACGGAATAATTTTTCTCAAATTACAGAAAATGATGGTTTGTTAAGTGATAAAATTTTTCAAATTAGTGAAGACTCGTCTGGTTATATGTGGATGAGTTGTAACAAAGGAATTTTTAAGGTAGCCAAAAAAGAAATGAATGATGTGTCTATTGGTAAAATTCGCAAAGTAAATGCAATTAACTATACCAAATATGACGGTTTATTGACTAATGATATTCCTGCCAACGGTAAGTTATGCAGGCTACAAGATGGGCGAATTGCTATTTCTACATTAAAAGGTTTTTCTATCATAGACCCAGATAATATACGACTGAACCGCATACAACCACCTGTATATGTGGAAGATGTGTTTTTAGATGGGAAAATAGCCCTATTTGAAGAAGGCGTAGAACATGACGAAGTGCTAATTGTTCCGCAACATATCAAACGAATAGATATAAAATACGCAGGTTTAAGTTTATTTGCTTCTGAAAAGGTAAAGTTCAAGTACCGTTTAGAACCTTTCGATAGTAAATGGATTGAAGTGGATACAGAAAGGATAGCACATTTTACTAATTTGCCACCAGGAGAATACACTTTTAGGGTAATAGCTTGTAATAATGATGGTATTTGGAATAATAAAGGAGCTACGTTTAAATTCAAAATAAAAGCCTATTTCTATCAACAAGCATGGTTCTACTACCTACTGATAGTGGTAGTGGGTATAGCTATTTGGTTCTATAATCGCAATATTAAGAAAGAACAAGCCATGAAAGAGGAGGAAGATAATATTGCTGATTATTATTTAACAGAAGAAAAATAGAGCTTATACTATAAGTGGCTGATTATCAATTAATCATAAAGCTAATTATCATCTACCCACTTTCATCTACTCACTTAGCTAACTATCTTGAGATATTTTGTACCATTTTTGTTTATTCTTTTTCATGCAGATTGCCTAACAAGATTTTAAAGATTTTATGTTATCAAACCTGACCTTACGAACTAAAATTATATTGCTATTTAGCTGCTTTATTTTAGTTGCTATAACAGATTACGTATTTGTATTTTTGGGAAACAGAGTTTTTCAAGAGGATATAGCTTATGCAGAAATTAGCAAACAAAATACTTTACAAATCCAACAAGTTGTATTTTTTATAAGAAATGTAACAGATGGCAAGAAAACAAACCTCAATGACGTAACCAGAGAGATGAAGGTATTTGATGATAACCTCAAAATTTTAAAAGAGGGGGGGTATTATGAACCTTATAACATCAAAATTCCTGCTACTAACCCTAATAACTTGGAGGTGTACTCAAAACTAACAGAAGTTGCGAGGCAATGGAAAGATTTTAGGAGCAGAATAGTTAATATTGTGGATACCAACCCTATTCGTTTAGATAGCACCTTTGCGTACTTGGCTTTGCCAGATGTAGACCCAAGTAATATGAAAACTCAAAAAATAGAGTTTTTAAATCCATCTATTACACCACACATAGACTATGTAATTAAAAATACCGAAAAAATAATTATTTTTAATGAAGACCTCACGACTTTTTATAGAGAATATGCCTACGAAAGAAAAGAAAACTATGATACAGTCATTATAATGCTCCACATCTTCACCATATTTTTATTTGTGGGGGCTGTGTACCTGCTCATAGCTAATTTCATTACACCAATTAACAAAATAGCCCAAAATGCCTCTGTACTTTCTATGGGGGAAATGGGTAAGAGTATAGATTATGATTTGGAGGACGAAATTGGTGAGTTGGTACAAAATATCAATAAATTGACGGGTAGTATGGAGAAAATCTCTCTGTTTGCGAGTGATGTAGGCAAGGGGAATTTTAAATCTGAATTACAAGTGCGTGGAGAAAATGACCAATTAGGCTATGCTTTGTTGGGAATGCGAAACAACTTACAGAAAGTATATGAAGAAGATAAAAAACGGAATTGGGCAAATGAAGGCATGGCTAAATTTGCTGAGATTTTGAGAAATACAAACCAAGAAGTAACTGAAATTTCGTACAATATTATTTCAAACTTAGTCAAATACTTAGGGGCTAATCAAGGAGGATTGTTCATTTTGCACCAAGTTGGCGACCAATCTATCCTGAAATTAACAGCTGCGTATGCCTACAACAAGAAAAAATATTTGCAAAAAGAGGTATTGGTAGGACAAGGTTTGCTGGGACAGGCTGTTTTAGAAAAAAACTCTATTTACCTCACAGAAATTCCCAATAGCTATATCACAATTACGTCTGGTTTAGGTGAAGCCAATCCCAATACCTTGTTGATTGTGCCTTTACAAGCTAATAATACGATTTATGGTGTGGTAGAAATAGCCTCTTTCAACCAATTAGATGACTACCAAATGGATTTTGTGCAAAAACTTTCAGAAAGTATTGCCATTACATTAGCTACGGTACAAAGCACAGAACGTAACCGCAAGCTATTAGAAGAATCACAGATGTTTGCAGAGTTGATGAGGGCACAAGAAGAAGAAATGAGGCAGAACATGGAGGAACTTACAGCCACACAAGAAGAAATGAGGCGTGTGCAGTTGGAAATTAAAGAAAAAGAACATCAATTAAATCTTGTTTTAAATAACACGAATAAAATAATGTTCTCTTTGGATAAACAGTTGGTGGTAAAAGTAGCTAATAAACCCGCCATTGATTTCTTTGGAGAAAGAGGCATACCTGTAAAAACAGGGGCTAACTTCTTAGACAATATGCCAAGTAGTAGCCAGCAATTATGGCGAGAATACCTTGTGAAAGCATTATTAGGTGAACAGGTACGCCAGTTCTATACAGAAAAAAGTGATGCTTACGAGGATATTTTCTTTGAAATACAGGTGTATCCTGTCATTAACTATGAAAATGAGTTAGAAGGATTAACCGTTTACATAGATAATCTCACGCATATACACCCTGTTCGTTGGGAATAGTTAAACAAAATATTATTTATTGTGTTTATTTTAAAATAATGCTGTATTTTTGCAAAGTATTCCTTGTTTCTACTCAATTATATAGTTGTCTTATGAATAAAAAACACTTAAAAGAATTTTTAGATAGAAAGGTATTCCAATATAATGACAGATCTTTTATCTCTGAAGACCCGATTAGTATTCCTCATTTCTACTCAAAATTACAAGATATAGAAATTATGGGGTTTATTTCGGCGACTTTCGCATGGGGACACCGCATGGCTGTTATTAAAAAATGTACCAAATTAGGAGATTTTTTTGATTTTGCTCCGCATGACTTTATGCTGAACCACCAACCCAGCGACCTTAAAAAGTTAGAGGGTTTCAAGCATCGTACTTTCAAAGATGTAGATTTATTGAACTTTATCAAATTTTTTAAAAACTACTATCAAAACAACACTACCTTAGAAACAGCTTTTAGCCAACATATGCAACCTAACGACCCTACGATAGAAAACGCATTGATTGGTTTCCATGAGTTGTTTGGAAAAACAGAGGGTATGCAAGAACGTACTATTAAGCATCTTTCCACACCTGCCAGAAGGTCTGCTTGTAAAAGACTATGTATGTATTTGAGGTGGATGGTACGTAAGGATAAGCAAGGCGTAGATTTAGGTTTGTGGAATAGCATTAAGCCTTCACAGTTGGTTTGTCCGTTAGATGTGCATGTAGAAAGACACGCAAGAGAGTTAGGGCTTATTTACCACCCTAAAACGAATTGGATTGCTGCGTTGGAATTGACAGATAATTTGAGAGAACTTGACCCTGAAGACCCAATTAAATATGACTTTGCATTATTTGGTATGGGCTTAGAAGCAAAAACCATTATCTAATCCAAATAAGTACCTGTTTTAAATGTCTATGTTGGTTGTGTAAGTGGCCGTCATACATTTTACAGGTACTTATAGTTTTTAACTCATTTTTTTTCAACCAATTACTGTTCGTTAGTTTTTAATTATGTCATCTGCTCATAAAAATTTAAGTGTTTTTTCGGAAAAAAACCTTGTAGATATTGCTGATAAAAAAATTGCTATTGTGGTGGCTGAGTGGAATCACGAAGTTACAGAAAAGCTCTACGAAGGTGCTTACCAAACTTTGCTGCGTTATGGAGCAGAACCCAAAAATATTTACCGCAAAGATGTACCCGGCAGTTTTGAATTGACATTGGGTAGCCAGTTTTGTGCAAAACAAGGCTATATAGATGCTGTCATTGCATTAGGTTGTGTGATACAAGGCGAAACTCGCCACTTTGATTTCATTTGTGATGCCGTAGCCAAAGGCATTACAGACGTATCTCTCAAGTACAATAAACCTGTGATATTTGGTGTACTCACACCTAATACATTGGAACAAGCATTGGATAGGGCAGGAGGCAAGCATGGCAACAAAGGCGATGAGGCTGCCATTACAGCTATTAAAATGTTAGCTTTGAAAGAAGAAATACAAGCAGACGCAGAGGAAATACCTTATTAAAATCCTTAACTAAAAACAAACCTATAAGATTCTCGAAATCTTATAGGTTTGTTTTTTACTGTGCGTTTTTAAATAAATTAGGCACTTGCCCATAAACAGGAAGTTTTCCGTCCCATTTCTCAATATACATTTTTTGTAGAATGGCAGGCGTAAGGCTTGCTCCTTGCACCTTGTTGGCGTTAGATTCGGCTTCTGAACGAATCCGCAAGGCTTCCGCCTCACCTTTGGCTTCTTCTATTTTCTTTTGGGCTTCGGCTATTACTCGTTGCTTTTCATTTTCTGCACGAATGGCATCTTGCACCGCCTTAATTTTTGAATTTACAGCATCTTCTAAAGATTGAGGCATACGCACTTTCCCAATGATACCTATTTGGGCAATGGCAAAACCACCATTATTCATTTCTTTGTCTAAAACTAATCGGACTTGATTTTCGTACTCTGCTCTTTTAGACACCATATCCTCGGCAGTATAACCAGAGGCAGCTTGGTTGTAGGCATTACGCACTAAAGTCCTGATAAACTCATTGGTTATTTGGGGTAAGTCTTTACGGTATTTTTGGAAAATTTCGGGTACTTTCGTAGGGATAACGGTATAATCTAAGCCCACATCAAAAGAAATACTCATACCGTCTTTAGTTGTTACTGTAAATTCTTCATTGGTAGGGCTGTCTTCGGTGAGGCTGGCTGTCCAAACTTTGTGTTGCACAAAGGTCGGAAATTCATGAATTTGTGTAGTAAAGGGATTGTACCAAACAATACCACTGACTTCGGCTATGTCCTGCACGCCTTTTTCAGAACCGTACAAATTGACCTTAATCCCCACATGACCCGCATCTATACGGGTACAACTTGTTTGGTAAGCTAATGGGCTTGCCAAAACAGTCAATAATAGGTAATGAAGAAATGACTTTTTCATGTTGAAGGTAATTGTTTTTACGAAAGTTAAAAAAAATGGTGTAAAAACAAAATAAAATAAGGCTTTTTGCGGAAATTTGCCTACACTTTAACCACTAAACTACCATGCAATCGGCGGAGATACCAGAAAAAATATTGCAACAGTTAGAAAAATTGGAGCAAAAGTATGAAAGTATGGGGCAAGACTTGTCGTCTTATTTGGACGGCTTGTTATATGCTAACTACCTGACTTACTGGGATTATGTGCATTTAGATACCTTGCTAAGTTTGCAGAATCCGAAGACAGATTTTCCAGACGAAAATATTTTTATTACTTACCACCAAATAACGGAACTGTACTTCAAATTGGTGCTTTCAGAAATTCACCAAATAGGTAAACATACTGCCATTACGGAGGAGTTTTTTGTGGCACGCCTCAAAAGAGTCATTAACTATATGAAGCAGTTGGTTGGCTCGTTTTCTATTATGATAGAAGGCATGGACGTGGAACAGTTCTTGAAATTTCGTATGTCCTTGCTGCCTGCAAGTGGTTTTCAGTCAGCACAGTTTCGTATGATAGAGATAGTTTCTACGGATTTTCGCCATTTGACAAGCCATGACTTTAAACGCCAAATAGATACGCACACGACCATAGAGGAAATGTACCATAACTTGTATTGGAAACAAGGAGCTACGGAACTGGCAACGGGCAAGAAAACATTGACTCTCAAACAGTTTGAGGCAAAATATACCTCACAACTGATTAGGTTAGCTTATGATTTTCAGCACATCAACCTTTGGCGTATCTACAAGTACCACTTCAAGGACTCAAGCACCATTCCAACCTTGTTAAAAGACTATGATGCTTTGATGAACATAGATTGGTGCTTGGCTCATTATAGCTCGGCAGTGAGGTATTTACAAAGAGAGGCGGTGGATATAGCAGCCACAGGTGGCACAAATTGGCAGAAATATCTGCCTCCACGTTTCCAAAGACAGATTTTTTACCCCGAATTGTGGACAGAAGAAGAAAAAGAAGAATGGGGGAAAAACTGGGTCGTACAGCAGTTGGGCAAGATAAAAAAATAATAGCTTTTACTGTTCCCTTGTATTACAGCCAAGAGAGTAGTGGGGAGGGGAGAGGTTGTTTCAATGTAATGATAAGGCAAGCCCTCAAAGATTATTTTACAGATTTTAACAAAAAAATTTGAGGGCTTTATTTTGTTTGTAAAAAGTTTACTACTTTTGAACTATTAAAGTAGTCTTTCACAAAGGCATTGAAGTTTTTAACACAAAAGCACATTCTTTAACTTATTCAGCTTACTCAAATGAAGTTTTACTACCTTGATACAAAATTTACTTCAGGACGTTACAAAGGTCAAACCTTAGAGGAGGTATTCGAGAAGGATCCAGAATACATAGAAAATACTTTATTAGAAGATGATAACTTTTTGATTACCGAAGAAGTATTAGACGAGTTGCAGGGTGTGAACCCTAACTTTAGTTTTTCTGATGAAGCTATTGGTCGTAGAGATAGCAAAGAAAAACAATTCGATGCTAACAACGATGATGGTGATGACGAGTTCGATAACGAGTTTGATGACCGTTATGTCGATGATGACGATTTCGTTTTTGACGAAGAAGGCTTCGAAATCGAGGAAATTGACGAAGAAGACTTGGACGACTTAGATGAGTTGTACGAAGAAGACGAGTACGAAGAAGAATATGATGACTTCGAAGATTTTGGCGGTGGGGACTCTTCTTGGGATAACTACTAATACAAATTTACAATGAACAAACTAAAAGGTTTTAAAAGTAGGTTTACTTTAAAACCTTTTTTTATTTTTATGTTTTTACACCTATTTTGGATTTATGAAAAAGAAACCTCTGATTTTAGTTTCTAATGATGACGGCATCACTGCCAAAGGTATAGCCACTTTAGTAGAAATTGTAAGTGAATTGGGCGAGGTGGTAGTCGTTGCGCCGAACAAACCGCAGTCGGGTATGGGACACGCCATTACTATTCACGAACCACTCAAAATTTACCGTTCTACTATCTTCCCACACCTCAAAGAAGTGTACGAAGCCTCTGGTACGCCTGCCGATTGCGTAAAATTAGCCAAACATTATGTTTTGCATGGCAACGCCCCCGATTTGGTCGTGAGTGGCATCAATCATGGTAGCAATACCTCCATTAGTATTTTGTATTCTGGTACTATGTCGGCTGCTATTGAAGGGGCTATAGAGGGTATCCCTGCCATTGGTTTCTCTTTGTGTGATTACGGGGCAGATGCAGATTTTTCGCATACAAAACCTTATATCAAAAAAATTATAGAAAATGTCTTGGAAAAAGGACTGCCAAAAGGTACAGCATTGAACGTAAATATTCCCGCCAAACATAGCCACGCAGCTATTAAGGGTATTAAAATATGCAGACAGGCAAAGGCATATTGGAAAGAGGAGTTTGATGAAAGAACTGACCCTTACAACCGTAAATATTTGTGGCTAACAGGCAAATTTGTGAATAATGACCATGGTGAGGACACAGACGAATGGGCAATAGCCAATGGTTATGTGTCTATTGTGCCTTGTGTTTTTGACCTTACAGCACATCATTTTATTAGTACCATGAATGAATGGGGTATGTAAATTATTAATTAGTAAATTATTAATTAGTAAATTTAAGTAAGTACGCATAACTAATTAATTGATAGTATTGTACCACAGAATTTAGTCTGTGAGTCTTTGATTGTCAAGAGATTACAGACTAAAGTCTGTGGTACATTTATTTTTTCCAATTACTTAAAAATAATTTATTTAATAATAAAAAAATATTAAATAAATTAAGAATAATTATTTGCAATAAAAAGATTATCAATCAAGGTGTTTTTCACTTACTAATTTACTAATTAATAAATTACTAATTAATAAATTACTAATTAATAAATTACTAATTAATAAATTACTAATTGTTTTTAGTATTCTTCTGTTGTAACTAACGTACCTACTTCTTCTCCTTGCACAATTTTTGCCAAATTGCCTTCTAAATTCATATCAAATACAATGATAGGCAAGTTATTTTCTTGGCACAATGTAAATGCCGTCATATCCATAATATTTAGTCCTTTGTTATAGGCTTCTTTGAAAGACAAGTTTTTGTATCTTTCTGCATGAGGGTCTTTTTCTGGGTCTGCGGTATAAATACCATCAACTCTTGTGCCTTTTAGTACCACTTCTGCCTCTACTTCTATGGCTCTAAGGCTGGCTGTAGAGTCTGTAGTGAAGTAAGGATTACCAATACCTGCCCCAAAGATAACAATACGTCCTTTTTCTAAATGGCGAATAGCCCTTCTGCGAATAAATGGCTCACAAACTTGGTTAATAGCAATGCCCGACATCAAACGGGTATAAAGCCCCATATTTTCTAAGGCACTTTGCAACGCCATGCTGTTAATAAGGGTCGCCAACATTCCCATATAGTCGCCTTGCACTCTTTCTACGCCTAAGGCTTCTGCTTCTGCCCCTCTGAAAATGTTTCCGCCACCAATCACAATAGCAATTTGCACACCTTTGGCAGCCACACTCTTTATTTCACGAGCATACTGGTTGAGGCGTTGCGGGTCTATCCCCGTTTTCTTATCTCCCATGAGAGATTCCCCACTTAGTTTGAGTAGGATTCTTTTGTATTTCATTGAATGATGAATAAAATAGATGAATAGAATAATTACGTTTGTATAAAAATTGGCTTGTGTAATGCTTTGTTTTACAAATACTTACAAAATTTTTGATGCTTAGATGTGTCAATAGACAAAAAAAACTCTGTAAAATAGTTTTACAGAGTTGAAATAGTTATAAAGTATTGTTCAGCAAATTAAGTTGCAAAGCCTTTTTAAAGTAGTTGGTGGCTGTAGTATCTTTTACTGCTGCTAAATGCTTTTCATTGTGGCAGTCTGTACCAATAAAATCTACCATTTTTTCGTTGATAAGTCTTTCGGCTATCATTTTGGAAGGTTTCGAGTAATAACCAATCAAAGAACTCATGTTCATTTGGAACAAACAACCTTTTTCTTTGAGGGCATAGAGGGTATCGAAGTTTTCAAAAAGATACACATATCTTTCTGGGTGAGCCAATACAGGTCTGTAACCTTGCGACTGTAGCATAAAAATAACCTGTGTGGTGTAAGGCGAAGAATTCATGTAAGACGTTTCGAATAAAACGTACTTTTTCTCACCAAAACTCAATAAAGGTTCTTTATTTTTTAATTTTTCGATAAAAGACTCGTCCAAATAATATTCGGCGGCAGCCTCTAAAGTGATTGGTAACTGTAATTCTTTTACAATATCTCTCAATTTATCTAACTTATCATGGATAATTTCTGGGGTGTTTCTATAAAAATCACCCATGATGTGTGGAGTTATCACCATTTTTTTGTAACCCATCTTCACAAATTCTGTCAGTATCCCTACGGCTTGTTCGTAGGTTGTTACGCCATCGTCAATAGCAGGAAGGAGGTGAGAGTGCATATCTACGGTCAAGGTAGGCACGTCTTTGTCGTTCTCTGTTTTGCGTTTGAATAATGATGAAAAAACTTTTGTTATCATAATAGTTAGCGTTGCTGTGTCAATACTGGATTTTTAATGAAACTTTATAGAGAAAAAATTATTTTTCTTTCTTTTCACTCATTTTGCTTGAAATCCACTCTATTAATTTTTTCCAATAATTTTGAATACGGTTGCTCATTGCGGTTCGTTTACTTTCGTCATTGTAGTAGCCGCCGTAGCCGTAACCATAACCATATCCGTAACCATAGCCATACGAAGTAGTGGAGCTTACGGAGTTCAAAATTACAGATAATTTTGTAAAATTATTGGCTGTAATTAATCTATTTACGTTGAAAGCAAACATTCTTCTCGAATAATCTGCTCGTAAGATATACAGAGGAATATCTACGTGCTTCATTACAATCATTGCGTCTGTTACAAGTCCAATCGGAGGCGTATCTAAAATCACAATGTCATAGGCACTACGCAACTGGCTCAATAAGTCCAAAAACTCTGGCGACATTAATAATTCGGCAGGATTTGGCGGATGAGGACCTGCTGTGATGTATTGCAGTGTACTAATAGGAGATTGTTTGACGGTTTCCTCTAACGTAGATTTACCTATCAACAAGGTACTCATGCCTTTTGTATTCTCGTCATCAAAAGCCAAGTGAATTTTGGGTTTACGCATATCTAAGTCCAAAATCACTACTTTTTTGCCTGCTGCTGCTATGATACCAGCCAAATTTAGTGCCACAAAGGTCTTGCCCTCGCCACTAATTGTAGAAGTAACGGACATGACTTGTTTGCGTTGGCTCGTACCTATAAATTCTATGGCGGTACGCACTGTACGCATGGCTTCGCTGATAGCCGATTTGGGGTTGTTGTCCACTACCAACCTCGAAACAGACATTGTTTCTTTGGTATATTGTGGAATTACACCCAAAATAGGGGCTATCGTAACTCTTTCTAACTCTTTGAGGTTCGTAATTTTGTCTTGTAAGAAGTAACGAATAAGTACATAAATAATAGACAATACCAAACCTGCGGCTGCTCCCCACGCATAAATACGCCAACGTATTGGTGCTATAGGAATTTCTGGTACTTCTGCGGGTGCTAAGACCTGAAAATTAGCCACTGTACCTGCCTCCGAAATGCCTACATCAATAATTTTGTTGAGCAAGGCATTGTAAATGTTTTGATAGTTGTCATAATAACGCAACAGTTTCCGTAACTCATAATCTATGCCCGATTCAGTAGAAATTTGCCCTTCTAACTTAGTAATTTCTTTGCTAATCACAAAGAGTTTTTCATAGAGTTCCGTTCTATTGAAACTGATAAGTCTAAACAAATCTTCTTTGATTTTTTCAATGGTTTCTTTACGTTGGATATAGGCTAAGGTCTTTTCGGTTTGCCCTTTCAAAAGCCGTTTTTTATCCTTTTCCATTTCATCTATTTTAGATAGAATCTCGCCTACTTGTGGGTCTTGCACAGACCTACGTGCTAAGGTGGCAGTTAAAAAGTAGCTTGAGTCTAAAGCCATAAGTTCGGATATTTCCTTATAGGTCTTTATTTCGTTGTCTATTTTAAATCTATCTTCTTGTAATTTACGAATACTTGCCAGAATTTGGTCTAAAGCCGACTTTTGAGCATCACCATCTACTATATTGTTAGCACGTTTGTAGTCCTCTATTTGTTTTTCATAATCTACGACTAACTTGTAGGTCGTGTCTAACTGCTGGTTTAAATACTCTGATGTTTGTTTATTGACTTGGTTGCGATAGGCTACGTTCTTTTTGAGATAAACATTAATTACTTCATTCACAATAGCTGTTGCTTTATAGGCATTGGCATCTTTGAACGAAATACGAATGGTCTTAGCTTTTAGGTTTTCTACCATTACTATCAACCTCTCGGCTAAATACTGTTGTAAAGCTGCTTGATTATAAACCACAAAGTAAAATTTGCCACCACCAATAATATTGCTTAAGTTATGACTAGCTTCTATTTTTATTTTAAAATGGGGTAAATTAATCGTTTGTCCAAATCTATACACCTCACTAAATACTTCTTCGCCATATTCATAATGCAATTCAAAAGTAGAGGCATTGAGAATATCTACAAATATTTTTTGACCATAAAATTTAGGGTTCTTTATTTCATGCACTACTTTGAATGGAGCATTGCCAAATCTTTCCTCGTCATTGATGCGACCTTGTGAAAAATAACCTACTTCCAACTCTAAGTTGTTCATCACATCTGAAAAGACAACATTAGAACGTATAAATTCTAACTCCCCGTCCAGATAATCAGAGAGGTTACTATCATCTTTGAAAATACCTAAATTAAGAATGGCAGCTGTGCCTTTAGGTTCTAATTTGATAAGTGCAGTAGATTCGTAAGTAGGTTTAGTATAACGTAAGTACAAGTACGCACCCCCTAATGTTATCAGGACTATTAGGATGATTAAAGGAATACTCTTTTGTAAAATAATGATGAGTTTAACCACATCAAAATCCGACAAAAAATCACTTTCCTCTTCTTCTACAAGGGCTATTTTGGTGCTTTCTTTCATAATTAATAAGGTAGCGTGGGTCAATCAAAATCTCCACAATATCCAAACAAGATTTATCTACTAAGGGCTATACTTAAGGTAACGATAGAGATGATGGTACTCAAAATAGTGCCAACAGTACCAATGACACCACTCACATCTTGGAGAGTTTCTTGGCGGTACACTCGCCTGCGGGGTTCTATATAAATAATATCGCCGGGTTCTACACGCAAATTAGCTGCTTTTACACCGTCCCATGTGGTTAGATTGACCACCTGTATTTCTGGTTTGGTCATTATATTGCGAATGAGGCGAATATTATCTCCTCTTGCCGTAATGCCTAAGTTACCAGCCATAGAAATTGCCTCTATCAAACTTACATTTTCATTTTCTAAGGGTAAAATACGGTTGCCCAATGCCCCTAACACTACGATTCGCCTATTCAATAAACGAGTGATGGCATAAACATCTTTGTAGTGTTGGGCGTATGTTTTGCTGATGAGACTATCGACTTGATAAATAGCCAAACCGTCTATTTTCAATTCGCCAATAATAGGCATAAAAATACTCCCTTTTTCATTGACCATATAACGAGGAAATGCAAATTGCATAGTGCTTGCCTGCATACCACCTTGTATGCCTATATTATTAACTCCACCAACAATACCGCCACTCATTGCCAAAGACATATTTTGTTGTTGGCGAGCCAACTGCTCAGGTGTGTATTTGAGTTCGCCGTTAGGGTCTAAAAGCATTTCGCCTCTGTTGGTAAAGATGCTGATGCCCAAATAGTCGAATTTGTGAACAATATAGTTTTTTTCGGCAGAAGCTAATGCCCCCGAAAATTTAGCATTGTCCATGTCGCCGTCTGTCTTGAACAAAATACTACTTTTGTAAGCCCCACAACTGCTCAAGAGTCCAATACAAAGGCAGGCATATATACAATAGAATAAAAATTTCTGTGTCAATTTCTGTAGTGGTTTAAAAAATAAAACGATAGTGTAGCCAAATTTCATATAAAATTGCTAATAAATGGCACTATAAAGGTAATAAAATCTACTTTGAATTTCAAAGTAAACATAGCAAAAAATACAAAAGGTCAATAGATTTTTTCTAAAAAATATTTTGAAAAGCTAAAAATAAAGATAAAAAATAGATAAGTAATTGATATACAGCTAAAAACAGAAAAGTTAGTTATTGGCTAATAACTAACTTTTTTGTTTTTATTCCTAATACTTTTAGTCTTCCTTCAAAACATAACCCATACCTACGACAGTATGTAGTAGTTTTTGCGAAAAATCTTTGTCTATTTTTTTGCGAAGGTAGTTGATATAAACCTCTATCACATTAGTTCCTGTATCAAAATCAATGTCCCAAACTTTTTCAGAAATATCCATTTTAGACAATACTTTGCCTTTATTCAGTAATAAGTATTCTAATAAAGTGTATTCTCGGTGCGTAAGGTCTATTTTTTTGCTACCTCTGCTTACCGTTTTGGCATCTCTGTCCATTACCAAGTCTGCTATTTGCAAGACATTAATCTTGACGGCGTGTTGGAAGTGCTGTATTCGTTTGGTCAGAGATTTAATACGCATCAGCAATTCTCTAAACTCAAATGGTTTGGGCAAATAGTCGTCTGCTCCACTGTCAAAGCCAGCTTCTTTATCTTCTATACTGTCTAAGGCAGTGAGCATCATAATCGGCACATCGGGATTTTTCTTCCGAATCAGGGTGCAAAGTTCAAAGCCGTTGATATGGGGCAAATTCACATCAAGAATAATTGCGTCATATTTGTGCATACCTACCAACCGTTTCCCTTCCAAACCGTCTGCTGCGGTTTCTACTTGATAACCCTCTTGTAATAGACCTTTTTTTATAAATTGAGAAAGTTTTTCCTCGTCTTCTACTAACAATATTTTTATGGCACTCATAGTGGCTGCTGTTTATTGTTGGGTGTAATCTGAAGTGCGGTGGGTGAGCATGACGGCTGAATAGCTTACATAAACTATCTATCACTGCTCCTCGCTAATTACTCCCTAAAAGTAGTAACAACTGTGTTATTTTACAATAGTTTTGCTGTTAGTTCGTAATTAGAAAAGCTACATAATAGATTTAAGTTTTTATTAAGCTAACCGTATGGTTGCCTGATAGTGCATAACAAGTAATGCTACATAGTTAAAAAAGGTGTAATCTTTTCTAGTGTCGTGCCGTAAATTGTTATACTTAGTATTCAAGAAGTTCTCTAAAGATGTCATCTTTTCAAAAGATGACATCTTTAGAGAACTTCTTGAATACTATCAACTTTTTTCTCTGAAAGAAATTAGT
>CANGYA010000048.1 GCA_947457925.1 Cytophagales bacterium
TATGAATTGTTATAGGTAGTGTTCAAGAAACCCTATAAAGATGTAATCTTTTCGAAAAGATTACATCTTTATAGGGTTTCTTGAACACAATCAAACTTGTTTCTTTGAAAAAATTAGTTTTGCTATAAGTTTTTAAAGCACGACACTATAAAACCTTATAGGTTTAAATAAAAAACTATCTTACAAGGTAGGATAAAAAGTATCTAATTTTTCCACCAAATTTTTCATACGTTGAATATTGATAGCCCTTTGGATACTTTCAGTGCCTTTTTTCTTTTCATTCTTCAATTTTTCTATTTGTTGTGTAACCATTTGAGGGCTATCACTGAGTTTGTCGGTCATAGCTTGTTCTAAGATAGCTACCATTTCAGCATTGTTTTTGTCTAACATTGACAAATATTGACCATATAAAAATTCAAACTCTTTATACATATCTATAATGTCTTGAGTCCTCTTGTTCATGTTAGTCAAATTAGGATTGTTGTCCAAAATTTTACCATAATGTACCTTGCCTTTTTCTGTAAATTTCGTTTCTAAACTTTCCAAATACTTGTAAGCCGCATCTCTATTGTAAACAGAAAATAAGTACAATAAGTGAGCAGACGGCGATGCGTCTGTGGCTGCGTCTGGAGCTTTGGGATTAAAGCCGCTGTCTTGCAAGTTTTTAACTACAAATTCTCTCAAACGGTTGTGTAGATTATTATTAGAAACTTTGAATGTTCCTAAATTATTATTAAAACTTTGATTAGCATTATGCAATCTTATATAATACATCGTGTATTTATCTAAATCTCTTTTGAGATTAGATAAATTTTCTGCACTGATTCTATCTTCATTGACCGCCATAGCTGTAATAGAACTGAATACAGACGTGCCAATATTCAGGACAGGAGTAGCTGCCGTTAGTCCTTTTACCACAGGATTTTCTAACATCACTTTGGCAAAATCTATAAAACGACTTTTCTTTCGGATAGGAGGCAAGTTATTTTCTAATAATTGTACTACTTTTTTGTTGTAGGAAAACCCCAAACTTTCACTTGCAGGGTTGTTCAGGTCTGTTACCAATAGTTGGTAAGTTTCTAATTGGTTAAAAGCCTCCAAAGTATTGAGTTTATCATTCATCAATTCAAACAACTCAAAACTATACAAGAGGTTATTTTTTACAATTCTGTACCTACTTTCTTCGTTTATTTCCAGCTTGGTTCGAAATTGCCTCAAGCCTGCGTCTGCCTTTTGCAAATCCATTTCGTGTTGTTGTATGCTGTTATATGCCTGTTTGAGAGAATCTGTAAGGCGTGCAACTCTGGCGTTATTTTGATTGAGTTGTAGTAATAGTTCTTGGTTTTGTTTAATTAACAACCGAACCGTTGTCGAGTCTATAGCTTGTGCATGGCTTTTCAGCGAGGTAGCAGCAGATAAAGCCGCAATAAGCACTAATTTTTTCATAAGTTTTGCGAATGATGGTAATATGACCAAAGAGGTACGGAATATATAGTATATTGTGAAAACAATGCAAAGTAAATGCTGTTTTAAATATTCTACAAAATTTCGGGTTGTTAAGCACAAAGAAGCAGCAAACATATTGAGTTGTTCGAGGTTATTAGACTCAAAAAAATTGACTTTAAGTACAAGTAACTAATTAATTGACAATATTGTACCACAGACTTTAGTCTGTAATCTCTTGATAATCAAAGACTCACAGACTAAAGTCTGTGGTACATTTATTTTTTTCTATTATTTAAAGTCTGCAAAATAGTTTTTCCAGTTGCTTTCTTTCCAAAGAAAGCAACTAGCACTTCCTAAAAATCATTGAGATAATTAGTGTATTTGAAGGAGGTAATATTATGGTTTCATATTATTCCTTCTCTTATCCCTTTTTTCATAGATATTGATACATATTGTTACTACAACGCATAACATTACAAAGATAATAGACCATGTATTCATGTTTATTCGTGTAAATAGTCGAAATATTCTTGAAATGACGCTGAAAAATACAGATGATAAACTGCTCTGGCATAAATAAATAACATTACCCATAATGGTATTTGTGCAATAAATGGAGAGCTACCAACACTTCCGAATAGGAGTACAACACCCATAAAAATACCAAGTACCAATAAAAATGTAAGGACTTGTACTGCCCATTTTTCTCCTTTAAATATAAAATACATTAACACAATAGTTAAAACCAATCTAACAAGCTGTTGGGTAAGTTTAGTAGGGTTAATAGGTTGTACCATTATATTATAGGTAACAATGGTATAGATGGAAATAAGTAAGAGGCTTGCAAAAATTCGGATAGTCAAGATTTTACCCCTACGTGCTAAGTCTGTCATGCTACTAAATGCTTGGTTTTAAGTAGAGCAAAGATAAGGTTTATCGTGATTTACTCGTAAGTAGTACGAAAAAGTTGTAAACAATGACAAAAATCATATTTTTTTCCCTTCCCAACTCTGCAAAAATTCGTACCTTTGCACAAATTCCTTGCTGACACTAAGTCTGAAACTTAAGCACGTTATTTTTATCATGGAAAAAAACTATTATATCCTACTCTACTATTGCTATACGCACATAGAAGACCCAGAGGCATTTAGAGAAGAACATCACTATCTGTGCCTTGACCTCAAGCTAAAAGGTCGTATTATCATTGCCCAAGAAGGCTTAAATGGTACGGTGTCGGGCTTAAAAGCCGACTGCGAAAAATACATGGAAATTGTGAAGGCAGATGCCCGTTTTGCAACTACAGAATTTAAGATAGAAGAATACGAAAGTCATGCTTTTGCGAAGTTGCACGTAAGAACCAAGCCCGAAATAGTACATTCAGATTTGACGCACATTCAACCACAGAAAAAAACAGGCAAGCATTTAGAACCTTTGGAGTTCAAGGCGATGAAAGACCAAGAAGACGTAGTAGTCCTTGATGTCCGTTCTAACTACGAACACCACTTAGGCAAATTCAAAAATGCTGTTACCTTAGACATAGAAAACTTCAGGGACTTCCCCGAAAAAGTAAAAGAATTGGAACAATACAAAGGCAAAAAGATTTTGACTTACTGCACAGGCGGAATTAAGTGCGAAAAAGCAAGTGCCTTTTTATTGGAAAATGGTTTTGAGGACGTTTACCAACTGCATGGCGGTATCATCAAGTACGGAATGGAAGCTGGAGGCGAAGATTTTGAAGGTAAATGCTACGTATTTGACAACCGAGTAGCCGTAGAAGTGAATAAAGTAAACCCTATGGTACTGGCAAAGTGCTATGTCTGCGGAACAAACTGCGACAGAATGGTAAACTGTGCCAACCCCGAATGTAATTTGCACGAGCCTATGTGCGAAAAATGTGGCTGGGAAATGGAAGGTGCTTGTTCTTTTGAGTGCAAACAAGTCCCCAACAAAAGACCTTATGACGGTACGGGCTACTATCAAAAAGAATCTAACGGCTATAATCCGTACAAGGCAGTAAAACGGACAAAGAATGTAGCGGAGTAAAATTAAAGATATAGAGCTAAAAGGTGTGATTTTTTCAAAAGATTACACCTTTTTTACTACAGCTCAAAATGTCGTACATATTAAACCAATGTAATACCAATTATAGATTAGATACACTCCAAAGATGTCATCTTTTTACGAGTGTAGCAACTTGCAATTTTGCTGTTTTTACAAAAGATGACATCTTTACGCATTGAACTAAATACTACTTCTAATTGGTATAAGTTGTGTTATCAGCCAATATTTGTTATCACCAAATTATTTTTCCAATATTTTATTATCTTTGTCTGCAATAAAAAATGATAGTCTATGTTTCCTTTGTTTTCTCCCAAAGATTTTCCTCAAAATGTTTTACAAAATTTTGTGAAAGGGCTTGCTAATATAGAGCATAAAGTGGCTGTGATTCGCAAGTGGCAGGCTGCTATAGACAGTGGAAAGGCTGCAAATCTGAAAGAAACACAGCAAGATATGTTCTTTTTAGGAGATATTTTTGGCGAAGTGTTGGACTATGACTATAAAGGTACGGAAGAATGGAACTTAGAAGTAAAACCAAGCACTTTTGTAGATGCCACCCGTCCCGATGCCGTTTTGGGGCTGTTCAAAGTGGGTAATGAAACGACTCCGCCACACAAATTTGTAAAGGTGGTAGTAGAATTGAAAGAATACAAAAATAATTTAGAGAAAAAGCAACAAGAGAGAAACGATAAACTGACTCCTGTGGGGCAAGCCTTTAGTTACGTCCCAAAGTTGGGTGGTACTTGTAGCTGGGTGATTGTGTCTAATATAGAGTGCATACGCCTCTACCATGCCTCCGATATGCTGCGTTATCAGGAGTTTTTTGTGAAAGATTTGCTGAAAAACGGTAATTTAGAAAAGTTTTTGTTTTTGTTGCACAAAAGTAGGCTGTTCGGGCAAGGCGAAGGCACAAGCCCGTCATTAACAGATATTTTGTATGCAGAACGGAGGGCAGCCGAAGACCGAATTACGATAGAGTTTTACAATGCGTACAGAGATATTCGGGAGGTGTTGTTTTTTAGTTTGTGCAAGACCAATCCCGAAAAAAGTCAATTAAGCATCTTAACAGCTACACAAAAATTAATAGACAGGCTTATCTTCATTTGTTTTGCTCGTGATGTGATACCTATGGCAAATGTCTTGGGCGACATGAAACAAGCAGCAGCCAATATTTATTTTGAACAAGACGACTTTTTGTGGGAGTTGCTTCGCAAAACTTTTCGTTCTTATAACAAGGGTTTTAGCGTAAAAATTCCTTTGTTCAATGGCGGGCTTTTTGCTGATGACGAATTTTTGAATAGCCTGCTCATCAAAGATTTTCAGTTATTACCATTGGTAGATTTTTTGCTACAACACGACTTCCAAAGTGATTTGAATGTTACGATTTTGGGGCATATTTTTGAGCAGTCTATAGCCGATTTGGAGCAGCTCAAAGAACAAGTAACCCTACACAACGGACAGCTGGAAGAAGGAAAACTGGAAAGTAAACGCAAAATAGACGGTGTTTTTTATACCCCCGACTACATTACGCAGTATATCGTACAGCATAGCGTAGGGGCTTGGTTAGAGGAACAAAAAGAAATTTTATTAGAAAAATACCAAACAGAAAATAAGGACTTCTGGACAGACTACCAAAACGTACTCCGTAGTTTGCGTGTTTTAGACCCTGCCTGTGGAAGTGGTGCTTTTTTGGTGGCGGTGTTCAATTTTCTGTGGGTAGAGTGGCAAATGGTACTACGGGAACTACAACCCGAAAAACGCAACATCACATCGGCAGAGGGTTTGGCGTTTGAGAACAGTACGGAAATGTGGCAGATTCGGAAAGCTATTATCGAAAATAACTTGTTTGGGGTGGACTTGAACATGGAGAGTGTGGAAATAACGAAATTGTCTTTGTGGATTTTGCAAGCCAATAAAACTGTCCCCTTATCAGACCTTTCGCCCAATATCAAACAAGGCAACTCTTTGATAGCCGACAAAACTGTAACCGAATGGGCTTTTGACTGGCAAAAAGAATTTCCGTTTCAGTTTGATGTGGTGGTGGGGAATCCGCCGTATGTCGTGTTACCACCCGAAAAACTACAAGGCTATCAATTTGTGCAAGGCAACTACAATACATATATAGCATTTTTTGAAAAATCATTTGAATTATTAAGAACTCCCAATAGCTTTTTAGGTTTTATTGTGCCTAACACTTGGTTTGCTGGTGATAACTATACTAATTTTAGAAATGCTTTGTTAAAAACAAAACATATTCAACAAATAGTACAGTTACCTTATGATATTTTTGATGCCTATGTAGATACTTCTATCATTATTCTTAAAAATCAACCACTTCATAAAGCTACAAAAACTTTTCAATATGATAACAAAGCAGAAAAAGGCAAGATAGAAATTGATACTTTTGTTACTTTTGATAAGAGTGTTTGGGAAAGATATGGTAAGATTTTTTTAAATAAAGACTTATTACCTATAGGTAATAAAGTTTGGTTTGCAGCCAATACAGTGAAACTGGGTGAGATAGCAAAAGTAAATAGAGGTTGTTTGCCGCCTAAAGAAGATGAGTTATCTACAAGAAAAACAGCTAATTTTAATTTAAAATGGTTTAATCATCAAGTATTTAGATACAATATTAGCAAAGAAGGCACAGATGTTTTTGTGAACTATGATAATTTACAAGAAAACAAATCATTAGCCTTATACGAATGCCCTAAAATCTTAGCTCGTCAGTTAGTTAGTCGTCAGTTTCGCCTTAATATGACTTATACTGAAGATATTTTTGCTTTTAAGAAAAACTTATATGCTATTTATGACAATAACAAAAACTTTGATTTAAAATATATTTTAGCTATCCTAAATAGTAAATTATTTAGCTATTGTCAAATAAATTTTAACACATCTTTACAAAGAGATGATTTTCCTGCATTTAGCTTGAATGATTTTAAAAATTTTGCTATACCAATTATTTCTTTGGACGAACAGCAAAAATTTGTAAACCAAGTGAATATATTATTAGGAGCTAATCAAGAATTAGAAATTTTATCTCAAAAATTTACTCAAATGCTTTTTGCCAACTTTGGTTTACAAAAAACGAGTAGAAATATTGATAAATGGTTTACACTGTCCCCTAAAAATATCTTAAAAGAGTTCCAAAAACAACGCATACATCTTACGTTAAAACAGAAAGAAGAACTATTTGAGTATTTGGCAAGTAAACAAGAAATAGCTAAACAGTTTCATTATGAAATACTTGATGCAGATAATTTAATAGACAAATTGGTGTATCAACTCTTTCAGTTAGACGAAACAGATATACAAAAAGTAGAGGCTAAATATAAAGTCAATGAAAACTAACTACGACCAATCTTTGCCTACGGAGGTGCGTAAAGAATATGGAGTTTTCTATACGGAACGAATGGTGGCAAAGTACATTATAGAGCAAAGTATTGGAGGTTATTGGGCTGATAATAAAAGTTTTGAGGCTCTACAAAACATCAAAGTTCTGGATAATGCGTGTGGAGACGGCGTGTTTTTATGTGAGGCTTTTTTGTTTTTACAGCAACTTTATGCGATTCATTTTCCTGCTATACCAAATGTTGCACAACATATTTTGGCTCATAATATTTATGGCGTGGACATAGACGAAAACAGTGTGAAACTAACTCAAAATAATTTACAGGCTATCAGCCAACTAACCATAGACCTTTCGCCCAATATCAAACAAGGCAACTCTTTGATAGCCGACAAAACCATAACCGAATGGGCTTTTGACTGGCAAAAAGAATTTCCGTTTCAGTTTGATGTGGTGGTGGGGAATCCGCCGTATGGTGCTTTTTTACCGCCTCACCATCTTAGTTACTACAAAGAAAATTACGAATCTGCCGAGTATCAAATCAATTCTTATGTCCTTTTTTATGAAAAATCATTGGAATTATTGAATAACAATGGCTATTTAGGTTTTATAACACCGAATACGTTTACGTACCAACACTATTTCAGTAAAATAAGAAGTATTTTTAACAATTATTGTATTAAAACAGTAAGTAAAAATACTTTTCAGGTTTTTCCCGATGCTAATATTGGCGATACGGTGAATTGGGTAATGAAAAAAGCACCACAAACGGACTTTGTAAAAGTAGCTATTTATGATAGTAGAGCAACTTTTGGAGAAAGTGCCACGAAAATTTCTTTTCAAGATTTCCGTAAAAATGACAATACCTATAACACAGGCAACAGAATTGCCTTTGATAAATTATGCTTAGACTGCGAAAATTTGGCGAATTTGGCACAAATTATTGTGGGTATTAAAGCCTATGAAGAAGGTGCAGGTAAGCCAAAACAAACTCGTCAAATTGTTGATAATAAACCATTTACATCAAGTAAACAAATAGATAACACCTATATTCGTTGTGTAATAGGTAAAGACTTTCACCGTTACCATTTTATACACACTCCACCTATGTTTTTGAGCTATGGTGAATGGTTAGCTGCCCCTCGCACAAATGCCCCATTTTTTGAGCCAACAAAAATTATTATTCGCCAAACAGCCGACAGTTTAATATGTCATTTAGATACTTTTCAGTACATCAACCTCAACAATGTGTATAATGTAGGCAGGGTAGATGAAAGATTGTCTATTTATTATTTGTTAGGTTTGTTGAATAGTAAATTATTGAACTATATTTATCAAGACATTGCACAAGAAAAAGGGAAGTTATTTGCAGAAGTAAAGAAAATCTACTTAGAGAAATTGCCTATTAAGGTAATTGCTTTGGACGAGCAGCAACTTGTGATAGAAAAAGTCAAACAAATATTGTTGCACTACAAAAGTCTTAGTAAAATACGCATAGACTTGTTGGAGTTGTTAGAAAGTAATTTTGCTAAGGATAAATTTAGCAAAAAATTAGAAAATTGGTTTTTGTTAGAATGGTCAGAGTTTCACCAAGAAATAGAGAAAATTGGGATAAAAATGTCTTTGAAAAAACAAAAAGACTGGAAAGAGTTTTTTGACGAAGAACAAGCTACAGCACGCCAAGACTACAGGGCTGCCCAGACACTCGAAAAAGAAATTAACCAATTAGTTTACCAACTCTACAGCCTTACTGCCGAAGAAATAGCTTTGATAGAAAATGAAAATTAGTTTTTAGTCCGTATATCTTTTACGGACTAAAAAAGTTGTTTTGCGTACTACTTAATTATCCTAACAGTATGGCAAAACAGACTAAAAAACAGAGCAAAGAATTAAAAAACTTGATTCATAAGATAACAGAACAGTCTTACCTTGTCAAAGATATAGCCCAAACCCTTGACTATGGTTTGGCAGAAGATATAGTACGGACTGTATTGCCTGATTTCCCTCATTCTTATCGAACTTATTTAGACCTACGCTATAAAGAAACCCACAAAGATTTTTTGCCAATCATACGTTGCGAGCATATTCATCCCTATGGTCTTAATTCAGATGAGGATACTTTTGCCCAACTTGTAGCTTTGGATAAGCAATACGTAAGTAAACAACAAGTGAATAAACTTGTATTTCCTGTGAATAGTTATAGAATAGAGGCTGCTTATGATAGTTATAAGAAAATAGTTTTTGAGGATAGCATTTATTTACAACTAAAACCCGAAGTGGCTTTTGATTATTTTTTTGCTATGTATTGGTTTAACAGCCCATTTGCTCACTTTCTTTTCTATGCCCAACGCAAAAATAACAAGCAAATCACTGTAGAAGATTTAAGAAATTTACCTTTTCCAAAACTTAATGCTACACAATACAAAGAATTAGCTCCCCAGTTAGCCGAATTGCTAAATTATTATTCATACTTTTATGAACAAATGGGTTGTTTTTGGGGCGAATTTACAGAACATTTTTATCGTACAAAATACATAGGTACACACATAGAATATACTTTTTTTCAGTACACATGGGACGAGTTTATGCAAAAGATTCTTGCCATTCGTAGAAAAATGAAACTATCTTTAGGCGTTTCAAGAAAAGTTGTTAAAGAGCTTTTGTATGAGCATTTTCAGGCACAGAAATATATTGCCAGTGCCTTAGCATATAAAATCAATGCTTTAGAAAAAGAAGTTGCTCGTTATTTATTTCAACTCTACAACCTCACTGCCGAAGAAATAGCTTTGATAGAAAATGAAAACTAATTACGACCAATCTTTGCCTACGGAGGCTTTCTGCCCAAATGTCAGCCCCAAAGAAGACAAAAAGACCATTTCCTAATGTAATTTTAAGGCGTTGATAATGAACTATTTATTCAAAAAAACACTTATTTACTAACAACATTGTTTAGACACTCTGTCAGCTATTTTGCCTTGTCAAGAACTTGGAATGAATAATGATAGATATTTTCTAACAAACAACCTTATTAAGAGTTTATTGCATAAAGTAGCATAGACTTTAGTCTGTGCCAAACTTACAATAAGACAACAAGCCTCAATCTTTGACACAAGTTCTGAAGTAAGCCACTAAGTATTACGGTAAAACTTGTTAAAAAATTAGGAATTACAATATCTTTCAATAAATTTACTACCAAAACTCCTTTGGTAAATCGTATGGAACAAGCAAGATTTTCTGATAAAGTCAAAGACATCATCTCTCTAAGCCGCGAGGAAGCTGTACGGTTAGGGCATGATTATGTCGGGACAGAACACCTGATACTCGGAATGATTCGAGATGGTGAAGGTTTGTCACTAAAAATTCTCAAAGAAATGGGGGTAAACTTAGATGAACTGAAAGAAGTCATTGAACGTACCACCAAAGGAACAGCCAGCTTTAAACCTAAAAGTTTAGATGCCAACATTCCTTTGACCAGACAAGCCGAAAAAGTATTGAAAAGCACGTATTTAGAAGCAAAAATCTTTAAAACTCCTGTGATTGAAAGTGAACATTTGTTATTAGCAATTTTACGCAATGATGACAACTTGGGCAATCAGGTTTTAGAGAAATTTGAAGTAACGTATGAAGACGCAAAAGAACTCTTGGAATACGTACAGAAAAACCCAACGCCTACGTCTGCCTTAGCAGATGATGACGATGACGAAAACCGTATGTTTGGCAACAGAGGCGGAGAAAACAGAGGCGAAAAATCTCGTACTCCAGTCTTAGACAATTTCGGGAGGGACTTAACTCGCATGGCAGAAGACGGCAAATTAGACCCTATCATTGGTCGTGAAAAAGAGATTGAGAGGGTAGCCCAAATCTTGAGCCGTAGAAAGAAAAACAATCCTATACTTATCGGGGAACCGGGTGTAGGTAAAACCGCCATTGCCGAAGGTTTGGCATTGCGGATTGTGCAAAAGAAAGTTTCCAGAGTATTGTTCGGTAAAAGAGTTGTTACCTTAGACTTGGCTTCTTTGGTGGCAGGTACAAAATACAGAGGACAATTTGAGGAAAGAATGAAAGCCGTCATGAACGAATTGGAGAAGTCGAAAGACGTGATTTTGTTCATAGACGAAATTCATACGATTGTAGGAGCAGGCGGGGCTTCAGGCTCTTTAGATGCCTCCAACATCTTCAAACCAGCCTTAGCTCGTGGCGATATCCAATGTATTGGTGCGACAACCTTAGACGAATACCGCCAGTACATAGAAAAAGATGGTGCATTGGCTCGCCGTTTCCAAATGGTCATGGTAGATGCGACTTCGCCAGAAGAAACTGTAGAAATTCTCAAAAACATTCGGGCAAAATACGAAGAACACCACCACGTAAGCTACAGCAACGAAGCTATAGAGGCGTGTGTGAAAATGTCTGACCGTTATATTACCGACAAGTTTTTGCCAGATAAAGCCATTGACGTATTGGACGAGGCAGGGGCAAGAGTTCACATCAACAATATCAAAGTGCCTGAATCTATTTTGAAGTTAGAAAAACAAATAGAGGAAGTCAAAGAACTGAAAAGTGATGTAGTTCGCCGCCAACAATACGAAGAAGCTGCACGTCTGCGTGATAGAGAAAAGAAATTGGGTGAACAGTTGGAATTGGAGAAACGCCGTTGGGAAGACGAAACCAAAACCATGATTTATCCTGTAACCGAAGAAGACGTGGCTGCCGTTATTGCCATGATGACGGGTATCCCTGTGAGCAAAGTTGCCCAAAACGAAGGCAAAAAATTGTTGAACATGGGTACGGAGTTACAAGGCAAAGTAATTGGACAAGACGAGGCTATCAAAAAATTGGTGAAAGCCATTCAACGCACCAGAGTAGGCTTGAAAGACCCGAAAAAACCTATTGGTTCTTTCATATTCTTGGGACCTACGGGTGTGGGCAAAACCGAATTAGCCAAAGTGTTAGCTACCTATTTATTTGACAAAGAAGATGCCTTAGTGCGTATAGATATGAGTGAATACATGGAGAAATTCTCTGTGTCAAGGCTTATCGGCGCACCTCCGGGTTATGTGGGTTACGAAGAAGGCGGGCAACTTACCGAAAAAGTACGCCGTAAACCGTATAGCGTGGTGTTGTTGGACGAGATAGAAAAAGCCCACCCAGACGTTTTCAATATCTTGTTGCAAGTGCTTGATGACGGTATTTTGACAGACGGCTTGGGCAGACGAGTAGATTTCCGCAATACAATCATCATTATGACTTCAAATATCGGAGCAAGAGATTTGAAAGATTTTGGTGCAGGTATTGGTTTTTCTACCAAAACAAAACAAGATGCCCTGCATGAAACCATGAAAAACACCATTCAGAATGCCTTGCGGAAAGCCTTTTCGCCAGAATTTTTGAACCGTTTAGATGACGTAATTGTCTTTAATTCTTTGGAAAGAGAGCATATTCACAAAATCATTGACATTTCATTGGGCAAATTGTTCAACCGTATCATGACGTTGGGCTATAAAATTCAACTGACAGAAAAAGCCAAAGATTTTATGTCTGAACGTGGCTATGATGCTCAATATGGTGCAAGACCTTTGAACAGAGCCATTCAACGGTACTTAGAAGAACCTATTGCCGAAGAACTCTTGAAAGGGGAAATTGCGGAAGGTGATACTATCATTGCCGACCACATAGAAGGCGAAAACCTTACGATTACGGTACAAAAAGGTGAAGTTTCAGCAACGTAATTAGTCAAGTACATTCATTAATACAACAAAACTCTATGAAAGTATAATACTTTTATAGAGTTTTGTTTTTTATGCTTTTGCAACGAAGTTGTTAGTAAATACTGTAGCATAGGCTTTAGCCTGTGTATTAACTTTTGGTTGTCAAGCTATTAAAATCACAGGCTAAAGCCTATGCTACAAATCGTCAATGAATTTTACACCCCAAACAAGCCCAACTGCCCATTTTTCTTTAACCGCCAAGCATTATTTCCTACTCTTTCTGCTATGTCTTCCAACACACCCAAAACCGTTTGGTTTTCGGGAGTCGTGCCGTTTTTGAGCAAAGGGATAATTTGGTAGATGATTTCATCAAAAGTAGGCACTTTTTGTTCTAATTCCATTCTTCGCAAAAACGAAATAAGGTAATAACGAATACGCAAATGCACATCTACGTGAGTTTTGAATTTAGTGTTTTTCCGTATCGTAAACAGTTCGGTAGTTTCGTTATAGTCAAAAGTATCTAAGAGAAAAGGCGTAAGGTCTGAATACTCTTTTTTCAGTAAATCCAAAAAACCTAACTCTAAACCCTTGATAATCAGCTCGTCATTAATTTGTTCTAAGGTAGCTCCGTTTTCTTTGGCAATCAACCCCTCTACGGTTTGCAAGACAATTTCGCCAATGTTCATGCCCAAAGCAGCCTTCATGATGAACTTCGGTTTGCGAACTTTCTTGAAGTTGATAATCAACTGCCCCGACAGCACTGTAAAAGGGTGTTGGCGTTTTTTGAAACTCGTTTGTCCGTTTTTCTGTGGCACAGCTCCCGCATACTCAAAACCGCATTTTTCGGCAGTTTCTATAATCAAGTGCCAAAATTCGGGGTCTTTGTGAGCAAAAACAAAGGACATCCAACGGTCAAATTTCAATACCCGATACATTTCTTGAATAGACTGCACCATCAATTCATTGTATTTGTCTTTGCTTTTTTGGTGGTCGCCGCCTTCTATTGCCTCTTGCTCAAAATCCTGTGCGGTTACTTTCAAATCCAGCCAACCATTCCACATGGTAGAAAGGTCTAAATACGGAATTTTTTTGCCATACGGCGGGTCAGTATAAATGTAATCTACGGTTTCGTTCTTAATAAACCTCAAATCCGTTGCCGTACCCTTTACAATTTGGGCATTTTGTAGAGTCTGTTCATTAATGGCGTGTTCTATTTCTTTTTTGGCTGCAATGACTTTTTTAAATTTTGTTTCAAAGGTGTTTAATAAATCTAAATCAATTTCGTTAGGGGCAATTCTGTAACGATAATAGCGAAACGCAGCACAATCTCCTGCATTTTCGCCTCTTGAATTTGAATTATGATAAGTACGATTAAACTTTGTTAGTGTACTTGAAAAAGCTAATAACAAGGACTTGCGAATATTCTTATCTTTTTCCTTTAAAATCAGATGCTTTAAAAAAGCTAATTGTACTAACTGTTTTTCGCTAAAAAGTTGCTCAATAGTTTGCACATCAGAGCCTTTGGGTAGTTTGATGCCTTTGGGGTAACTAATACCTAACTCCGCAAGGGCTTCAAGCCCTTGCGGAGTTTTATGTTCGAATTTCACTTTTATTTTTTCAAAAGCAGCCTTCAATTCCGTTGTCTTGACAGGGGCAAGCAGAGCATCTACCAAAAACACCGACATTGGGTTAATGTCTATGTGAATAGCCCTCCGTCCCGTCATCAGGGCTTCTATGGCAGTTACGCCACTTCCTCCGAAACTATCCAACACCAAATCGTTGGGCTGCGAAAACTGTTTGATGTACTCCTGCACTACATTCCAGCTTTGTTTCGTAAAATAACCATGCACGCCAAAATGCCGTTTGGCAGCTTGTTTCATTACGGGCTGTTCTTGCAAAAGAGGCTGTGCCAGATAGTCAAAAGTAGCCTTACTTTGGGCTTTTTTAACGGCGGTATAACTAAAAGTTTTGCCACTTTGGAAAGACGTAGGCGAAAGATACGTAGAGAGATGTTCCCAATAATGCTCTATTTCGGACAAAGGAAAGAACAA
Source organism: Cytophagales bacterium (assembly GCA_947457925.1). Lineage (GTDB taxonomy): Bacteria > Bacteroidota > Bacteroidia > Cytophagales > Thermoflexibacteraceae > JAAFKA01. Next base: position 14,616 of record CANGYA010000048.1, read on the forward strand.
GAGAGGTTTTTCTTCATCTACCCGATACAAAACAAACTCTTTGCCGTTGCAAAGGGCAAAAAATTTGGTGCGGACTTCGGGGTGCATAGAGTAGCTATAGACTTGTTGCACGTTGTCGCCATTCAGAATAATCTCGGTGGGTGCTTTGGCATCAAGCACCCACGCATAGCTGTCCTCGACCTTGAACAAATAATCGGGGATTTGCTTAATGGCGTGTTTCTTAGAGTTGAGTTTAACGAAAGGATTTTGTAGGCTTTTGCTCCTGATAATTTGGGGCTGCTGCCAACCTAATTGTTGCAAAATAGGCAGTATCAATACTTCTCTTACGCTGTCCTCCTTGAAGTCGGGCGAATAGAGTTGCGAAAAGTCGAAGGTCTTAAACAGTTTTTGCATAAAAAAGGTGTGTCCTGTTGTTGTTGAACTCGACTAACTAAGGCATCGGCAAACGCCTGAACAGAGTCGAATAAAACAACAACAAGGAACACACCCGTTACGGTGCATTCCTGTTCTGTTTCTCTCTGTTCTATAAAATTTTGCCGATTTTTAGTTAGAGAAACTTTTAGAAACGCAAAATGTCTTTTGCTAATATGGTTATTGCTTGCAAATAAAAGAGATTATTTGGAAAAACAAATAAGGTTTAAAAATAAAAGATAGAGTAGTTCTTAAAAAGTATCGATGGCACTTTATGACTTTCCAAGTCTTTTAGGGGCGTGGTATGAATTGTTATATATTTTGTTCCCTAAGCCCTATCAAAGATGTAATCTTTCTAAAATATTACATCTTTGGTATTACATCTTTAAGACTACCAAATATTGGCTAACTGCACAATATTCCCTAAAAACCCACAAATATTTTCTCAAGCCTTATATTTTTTGTAAATTGCGGTGTAAAAATTGCAACTATCGAGATGACATCTAAACGGGTGTCATCTTTTTACTCAAGCAATCTGTGTATTCAACCCAATGAAAAGAACTATGACCAAAGCATTAGTAGCTACGGGAGTTATCTCTGTGATTGTAAGTTTTTTCGCCCATAAAGAGTACGATAAGTACCAACATAAGAAAGAATTGGAGGTGGCTCGGCAACAAGAAATACAACGCCAAATCAATTACCGCAAAGCACAAGAGGCTTGGGCAGATAGTATTTTGCGTACTATGACCACCGAAGAAAAAATTGGGCAGCTTTTCATGGTGGCTTCGTGGTCTAACAAAGACGAACAACATTTCAAAGAAATAGATAAATTAGTGTCAGAACAACGGATTGGTGGCGTGATTTTCTTTCAAGGCTCACCGTCCAAACAAGCCGTCCTCACGAACCGTTACCAAGCCAAAGCCAAAGTGCCTTTGATGATTTCTATTGACGGTGAATGGGGTTTGGGTATGCGGTTAGACAGTACCATTTCGTTTCCTCGTGCCATGATTTTGGGGGCTATTCAAGACAACCAACTGATAGAGGAAATGGGCGAAGAAATAGCCCGCCAATGTCGCCGTTTGGGGATTCACGCCAATCTTTCGCCTGTGGCAGACGTGAATAGCAACGCAGCCAACCCTGTGATTGGTACTCGCAGTTTTGGCGAAAACAAAGAAAATGTAGCCCAAAAAGCCATTGCCTATATGCGTGGTTTGCAACACAACGGCATTATAGCTACGGCAAAACATTTCCCCGGACATGGAGATACAGATGCCGATTCGCATTATACATTGCCTATCATCAAACATTCACAAGAAAGACTGCATGATGTAGAACTCTATCCGTTTAAACGCATGATAGAGGACAGTTTGCAAAGTGTAATGGTGGCTCATATTCATGTGCCATCTTTGGATAGTACAAAAAATTTGCCTACCACTTTGTCGCCTTATGCCGTACAAAAATTGTTGATAGATAGCCTAAATTTCAAAGGCTTGATTTTTACAGATGCCTTGAATATGCAAGGTGTAGCGAAGTTTTACAAAGCTGGTGAGGTAGAAGTAAAAGCCTTGCAAGCTGGTAATGATATTTTATTGTATCCCGCAGATGTTCCCAAAGGCATTGCAGCCATTAAAGAAGCCATTGCAAACCAAACTTTGAGCTTGACAACGATTGAAAAAAGAGTGAAAAAATTGTTGATGAGCAAATATTTTGTAGGCTTGAACAAGTATAAACCTGTGGTGTTGAAGAACTTAAACCAAGATTTGAGTACGGCAAAAGCCAAAGCATTGAGAGAAAAATTGTACCAACAAGCCGTAACCGTAGTGCGTAATGAAGACAATTTAATTCCGTTTGTAACCTTAGAAAACAACCGTTTTGCCTCTGTAAGTATTGGCACAACGGACAAGTACAATGATTTTCAACGAATTTTGTCTAAATACACCAAATTTGAGCATTTTCAGGTGTCAAAAGGTGCAGACAACAGCGAATTTGACAAGATTGTAGGCAAATTAAAAGATAAAGACATTATCATTGTCGGTTTGCACAACATAGACGTACACAAGCCCAAAGCCGATTTTGGTATTACAGAAAACAGTAAAAAATTTATTGCCGAAGTAGAGAAATTGGGTAAAAAAGTTGTGGTGGTGGTTTTTGGCAATGCGTACAGTTTGAAATATTTTGACAATAGCAAATACTTAGTATGTGCCTACGAAGACGACAATACAGTGCGTAAAGCCGTACCGCAGGTATTATTTGGGGCTATTGCCAATCATGCTTTGTTGCCTGTTTCGGCAAGTGAAAAAGCCAAAGTGGGCAGTGGGCAGCCTATTCGTTCTCTCAAAAGACTACAATATTCGGATTACCCTGAAAGTGTGGGCATGACAGGGGCAATTTTGAATAAAATAGACACCGTAGCACAGTGGGCAATAGACAAAGGAGCTACACCCGGTTGCCAAATTTTGGTAGTAAAAGACGGCAAAGTGATTTTTGAAAAAGCCTATGGACATTTGAGTTACGACAAAAAAGAGCCTGTAACCGAAGAAACTTTCTACGATTTGGCTTCTTTGACCAAAGTAACTTCCACCATGCAAGCCTTGATGAAACTCTGGGAAGAAGGTAAAATAGACATTAACGAAAAAGTTTCTACCTACTTGCCCGAACTCAAAGGAACAAATAAGGAAAATATACGAATTATAGACGTTTTAACGCACACTTCGGGTTTGGCATTAGGCGACCCTTTATGGACAAAAGTAACTTTTAAAAATTGGAAAAATGAAAGTTTGGTGGCAAGTACCAAACAAGATTTGTTTCCTATAGAACTGAACAATGGTTTGTACGCACATACGAACATGGAACAGCAAGTTTGGGATTGGATAGTAGCCCATGATTTGCGAGCCAACAAAAAAAATGCTGATGGTACGTACCGTTATTTATATACAGACGTGGGTTTTTATATGTTCAAACGCATGATAGAAAGAGTTACAGGCGAATGTTTGGACTATCACGTAGAAAAAAATTATTATGCCCCTTTGGGTATTCAAATGACGTATTTGCCCTTAGAAAAGTACCAAAACAATGAAATAGCTATTGCCCCCACAGAAATAGACAATTATTTTCGTAAAAAAGAGGTGCGAGGCACTGTGCATGACCCAGATGCAGCCCTTATGGGTGGCGTGGCAGGACACGCAGGCGTATTCGGTACGGCAAATGATGTGGCGGTATTGATGCAAATGAACCTACAAAAAGGTGAATATGGAGGCAAAAGATACTTTGAAAAGGACTCAACCATAGAGTTTTTTGCGTTTGACCGCCAAAGTAACCGCAGCAGACGAGGCTTGGGTTGGGACAAACCACAACGGAGTGCTGGCGGACATTGTTCTAAGTTTTGTTCACAACAAACTTTCGGACATACAGGCTTTACAGGTACGGCAGTTTGGACAGACCCCGCCTATAACCTCACGTATGTTTTTTTGGCAAACCGCAGCTACCCCAATGCCAACAACCGCAAACTGAACCATTTGGCAGTAAGAACCATTGTGCATGACGTAATTTATGAGTCCTTAGGCTTTAAAACGCAATATGTGTACTTAGAAAAAGGTGCAAGTGGCAGCAAAGCAAAAGGGAAGAAGAAAAGGGGGAGGAGGTAGGAATATTTCTTATGTTATCTAAATAGAACAACATAAGAAATATTACAACTATACGTGATTGATAGAAAAGCATTGTTTTATGTAATCACAAAAAGCTATAAAACTTTTATCTATACACTTTTTAAAACTTGCTTTTTTGGCAATGTCTTCATAAATGGCAGGCGAAAGTCTTTTACCTGATTTTCGTAGGGCAGCTTGAAAAGCCTCTTTTGGTCTTTTTGGTTTTGCTGCATCTTGCTCTTTCAAATTGTTTTCTACCAACCATTGATGGAGTTCTTCTATACTTTGCCACCTAATTTCCTCTGCCAAATGTTTGGATTGTACCCAAATCCAATTTTCTAATTCAGGTTCAATAACAATTACTTCACATCTGTTTTCCCAACCATTTTTTGTAAGTAATTCTTTAACATTGTTCTCTACATTTTCTATAGACATATTTTTGTCTTGTCCACACCCTTCATAATCAAATACAACGATACAATAATCATAACTTTTTGTAAATGGACGCAAAAACTCATGACTAAGTGTATAACAACCAGCATCTTTCAGAGGGTGCATTATAATATCATAGGTAAATGCTTTTAATGTAAATATATCAGGAAATCGTGGCAATAACCCTTTCAAGCAAGATTCTGTATCTTTATCTGCCACTAAAATAAGTAAGTCTTTTTTCATAGTACACCTCCCGCAAAGAATAGGCTTAGATTAACTTCACCTTTCCAATTTTTTAGACGAGGGTGTTCATTGCCTTTTACAATATCTGCAATCCCTTCTTGAGTTTTTGCAAAGCATAACAAATGTTTTAACTCGGCTATACTTAAAAAAATAGCTGAATGAGAAGCTAAAAGTATTTGAGCATCATAAATAGAAACCAAAGAATCAAAAACAGTTTCCATTGCTTTGGGGTGAATACCGTTTTCTGGTTCTTCTATTAAATATGTTCCTTTGAAATCGGGCAGATAAGCTAACAATGTTAAGGCTAATAAACGTAATGTACCATCAGAAGCCATCCAACTTGGTACTTCAATAGCATTATTGTAATGAATTTTGAGGTATTTATGTTTATTATCAGCTATTTCATGGATTGTAATATTTTGAATATCAGGTAAACCTGTCTGTAAATGTCGAATCCAATCTTTGAATAAATCAGGGTGTTGTTTTTGTAGGTTTTCTATGACCCAAGGCAAATTAGCCCCATCATTTTTGAAAACCTTGCCTAACCCTGGACGGCTTGCCTCACGTATTTTCAAACTATTCAACATTAATAATTGAACACCATTGTTCAAATACTCTTTTAGCCAATTTAAGGCAGGAAACTTTTCCTCATCAGCAGGTAGGTTGGCTAAAGCAGATTTTTTATGTCCTAATTTAAAAGAAGGTAGCCAACCGCCACTCCCATTTTTTTCGTATAACTCAGGGTAAAAACTATCATTACCATCTATTTTTTTATTTAAAATGGTTTTATGGGTAGTGTTATTTTTGGTGTTTTTATACTTTTTGTTGCAAATAGCTACATTAGAAGGTGTATAGTTTGGAAATAACTCTCTGACTTCGGTTGGTGTATCTAAGAGTTTAGCATTCAATAATAATGCTCTTTCGCCTAAAATACCTATTTCTTTTTTAGTATCATGAATACCAATAGTCAGTTCATAACGTATCGTATCAAAATGCTTGTTTTCACCTAATTGTTGTTGAATGGTTGATGGTAAAAGTAGTTCTAAGGCAATTTCTATATTACCACCACCATTAGCCCAAGTTAAGTCATCAAAATTAGCACTTCGGACAGTAATAGCTTCATCTATTCCTTTGTTTAGAACATCACTTACCAAGCTAACAACATCTAAGAATGTAGTTTTTCCTGTAGCATTAGCTCCTACAAGGATTTGAAATCTGTCTAAAGGTTGAGAAATATATTTGAGTATGCGAAAGTTTTTTACTTCTATCTTACTAAGCATAAGAGTATTAAAATTTATCAAATGTAGTAAATAACAATACACAATAAGTAACAAGAAGAAATAAATCTTCCTAATTTTCTTAGTGAACTTGTGTTCTTGTGGTTCATTTACAAATAGTTATATAAAATTGTAAACTACATTTTATTGCTTCCTATTACTTATAAAGTGTTATTTACAATTTTGTGTAACTACTTATGAATGAAGTACGAGGATATAAATTCACTAATAAAAAAATAGCAATTTAATTTATTTTTTATTTAGCTCCCAAGACGACTATTTGACTACAAGTAATTAACAACTTTACTTTTTCACAAAATACCCCTTCAAACTATCTCCCTTGCCTGTAGTATTGAGTATAAAGTTAATCATGTTTTTAGCCAATTTAATCAAAGGATTGGTTTCGGCTTGTTGGCGGAGAGTTTCGTCTTCTGCCCTAAAATTTACAGGAGTGGCTGGCGTATTTTCTTGACTAACAGTAGTTTGCGGTTTACTTTTGGCTAACTGAATCCTGCCAATACTTATGCCTGTAGTCAAAATTTGTAGTGTTGTAAATTGGTGTTTTTCAAAGAGCCTTTTTAATGTTTTGGGTGTGTAATAGCTCAAATGTTCGGGGTATTCTACCACACTCCAGTTTTCTTTAAGTAGGTGTTTAGACACAGAATTAAAATTAGGTGTAGTCAAATACACCAGCCCGCCTTTGCGTAAAATAGCATGAAAATTACTAATTTCTTGATGTGGCGTATTGATATGTTCTAATACTTCAAACGAAGTGATAATGTCAAAACTTTCGGGGGCGTAGTGTTTGGGGTTTAGCTCACCTTGTTGCATTTTTATTCCTTTGGCTTGGCATTGGGCTATGGCTTCGTCTGTGTACTCTGTGCCGTACACCTCCCAACCACGCTGCAAAGCAACTTTCAAAAAGTGTCCGTTCCCACAACCTACATCTATGATTTTGTTGGTTTGGCGGTAGGCTTCAAAACTATCCAACAGTTCTTCGTACCGTTTCACTGTAATCGGTGAAATGTAATCGTTTCGAGAGTAGGTATTATAGTGGGTTGTCAGTTCGGCAACTGTGGGGATTTGTACGGCAAACACAAACCCACACTCTTTACATTGCTGCAAACCTGCGTGCTGAAAAGTGGGCAGTGGAACAAAGTGCGTACTTCCGCACAATAAACAAGCTGAATGTTGTTGTGGCATAACAGAAAACTTTTAGGGAACAAAAGTAAAAAAAATAGAGTGATAAGTGCTAAGGCACAATTATTAATTAGTAAATTTTTAATTTAAAATTATTCTAAATAATTGATTATCATGTTCTTGGCAAGATTTTCTTCTATGATTGGTATTTTTACCAACAACTACTTCTGGTCATCAAACGTATGGATTGGGGAGAACTTGAATCTGCGTATAGAAAAAAATAACCGCAAATCTGGATAATTGTTATAAGAAATTCCGTAGAGTACGTTTCATTAATTCTCAGACAACAGAGGTATAAATAGTTGAAAAATTTGTAATAATATTTTAAAAACTCCGTAAAACTCTTACGGACTTCTTTCGTAACTTTGTATAAAATCTTAACAAAAAGAATATGGAAAATTTCAATGATATTGCCAAAAATATTCAGCATTTACGAAAAAGAGCTAACCTTACCACTCAACAGTTGGCTATGTTTATCGGCATTACTGAACAAGAATTGAAAGACTACGAAGAAGGTGTTACGGAGATAAGTATCAACTTTTTAGAAGCTGTTAGCTTGTTTTTTGGAATTGAGATGATAGATTTCTTTGAAAAAGATTTATCTAAAGCCTCTATTCCAATGGCTTTGGCTTTTCGTACTCACCATTTGGCAGAAAGTGATTATGAAAGTATTAGAAAGTTCAGAAAAATTATTGCCAACTATACTAAAATGAAAAAAATTAACGCCAATGACTAGTTTAGAAATAAAAGCAAAATCTTAGCCTTTTGTTTTTCGCAAAACTTCTATTTGTTCAACCGTTAAGCCTGTTAAATCTACGATAGTTTCGTTGTCAAATCCTTTTAGTATTGCTTTTTTCGCAATTTCTAAGGCTTTTTCCTTTTCTCCCTCTTTTTTCCCTTCCTTATGTTGCAAATCCAACGAATTTTCTATGTCCCGATAATGTTTCAAACTTGCTTCATATTGTAGTCTATCTTTGGTGTCATAGCTAGCAATTTCTGCCACCTGAAATACCTTAAGCAAGGCTTTTTCTTGTAATTCTTTGGGAATTTTGTCTAATAAATGCAAGTTTTTTAGTACAAATAGCCACTTGTCATAATAAGTCTTCAACTCGGCAAGTGTTTTGTTGAACTTGCTCATTTCCAGATAAATGTATTGCAATTTGTCAGAAAAAATAGCTTTATTTTCTAAATCATACAAAACAACTTGAGTTTTCACGTTTTTATGTAAAGTTTGTGTAAAAGAAAAATCCATTATTGCAATGGTATAAACTCCCTGCCAATTAAAATCCCATTTACCTCGTTTTGCTTGTTCTTGTATCGCAAAAGTGGAGTAGTAAATACTTCTTTCCTTAAAATACTCTTGTTCTGCTCTTTGTAATTCCACTATAAATTTTTCTCCTCTATCATTCTCACAATATAAATCAAAAATGGCTTTCCTTTCTGTAATAGCCCTGCCTAATTTTTCGGTTTTGAGGTAGTTAATGCTTGTAATAGTGCCTTTTTCGGGCATTAGAGTTTGAATAAAATCTATTAACAAATCTTTGTTTGCTTCTTCGCCAAAGATTTTCTTGAAGCCGAAATCAGTAAAAGGATTAATATATTTTTCGGTCATAGTTTTGTTGTTTAATGAACAAAAATAGAGATTTTTTGAGAGTTTTACAATATAATCTTGTTCTGAACAAGCTGTTTTTGTGGTAGTTTATTCCTTTATAGTTGTTTTGCCCAATGCCCACGCCTGCCCACCAAACATATTCATATTTACCGTATGGACTCAAGTCCACACTACAGTTTAAATTTGTTTTACTACTTTTGTTACTACAAAAACTACCTTTACTATGCGAATTATTTTCATGGGTACACCTGAATTTGCCGTACCTTCGTTAGAAATATTATTGAAAAATCATTACAACGTGGTGGCGGTAGTTACCGCACCAGACAAGCCCGCAGGAAGAAATTTGCAGTTGGCAAGTTCCGAAGTTAAAAAAAAGGCATTGGAATACGGTTTGCCTGTTTTGCAGCCCACCAACCTCAAAGACCCTGCATTTATAGAACAACTCAAAAGTTTTCAGGCAGATATACAAATTGTCATAGCCTTCCGAATGTTGCCCGAAATAGTTTGGAATATGCCACCGTTGGGGACTTTTAATCTGCACGCCTCTTTATTGCCTGCCTATAGGGGAGCTGCCCCGATTAATTGGGCTATCATCAATGGCGAAAAAGAAACAGGGCTTACGACTTTTTTCTTGAAACACGAAATAGACACTGGCGACATTATTTTGCAACAAAAAGAACCTATTTACTCCACAGACAACGTAGGCACTTTGTACGAAAGACTGATGAGCAAAGGGGCAGACTTATTATTGGAAACAGTAAAGTTGATTGAAACCAAAAATTATACCCTCCAAAAACAAGAAGATTTGGGTGTGGTAAAACATGCCCCCAAGATTTTTAAAGAAACTTGTGAAATTAATTTCCAACAAAACGCAGAGGCAGTACACAATTTTGTGCGAGGCTTGTCGCCTTATCCTGCTGCATGGTTTATGTTACAAGGCAAGTTTTGCAAGGTTTTTCAAACGACATTCTTACAAACTCCACATTCGGCTACGGCAGGCGAATTGCAGACAGACCACAAAACGTATTTGCACTTAGCTACGGCAGACGGTTGGTTAGCAATAGAAGAATTGCAGTTGGAAGGCAAGAAAAAAATGAAGATAGAAGAATTTTTGAGGGGTTTTAGGGCGTAAATATGCTGTTATTCTACAAAAAAGTTTTTTCAACCCCACAAGGGCTTTTAGTGTCGTGCTATGAATTGTTATACGTAGTCTTCAAGAAGCTCTATAAAGATGACATCTTTCTAAAAGA
>CANGYA010000049.1 GCA_947457925.1 Cytophagales bacterium
TTAAAAACTTATAGTGAAACTAATTTTTTTCAAAGAAATAAGTTTGATTGTCTTCAAGAAGCTCTATAAAGATGACATCTTTTAGAAAGATGTCATCTTTATAGAGCTTCTTGAAGACTACGTATAACAATTCATAGCACGACACTAGAGGGCTTACAAAATTATTAACAATGTCTGTATGTAAGATATTCTACTAACCCAATGCGAAATAAAATTGTTTTCAAAAAATGGTTTATTTAGAGAATAAAATTAATGGGTGTACGTTGTTAGAGTAATTTACACAAATTACTTTGAAAAGTCCAACATTTTAGAAAAAAATTACAATTACCACACCTACAAAATGCGGTTTTATTGATTCAAGGACTGCCTTCTATACGTATCTAATTTGACCATTGTAAATAATAATACGGTAAAGGACAACAAAGCCGACCCTCCATAACTAAAGAAGGGTAGGGGAATACCAATGACAGGGAACAAGCCTATTGTCATGCCAATATTGATGGTAAAGTGGAAAAAAAGAATAGCCACGACACAATAGCCATAAATCTTTGAAAATTTACTTTTTTGCCGTTCTGCCAATGCGATTAATCTGAATAATAGCACCACAAAAAGGACAATGACAATAGAAGTGCCTACCCAACCGTGTTCTTCGCCAATGGTACAAAAAATAAAATCGGTGCTTTGGTCTGGCACAAAATCAAATTTTGTTTGTGTGCCTTCCAAGAATCCCTTACCCGTAACCCCTCCAGAGCCAATAGCAATCTTTGATTGGGTTACTTGCCAACCAATGCCTTGTGGGTCTATATCTGGGTTTACCAATACTTCTATCCGTTTGCGTTGGTGGGGCTTCAATATTCCATTGACAAAATAGCCTGTACCTTGAATGATGCCCGCAGAAAAGCCAAAAATTAAGATATAAATAATTAGCCTACTATTTTTTTTCTTTGAAAAAGATAAAAAAAAGTAAGAAAGAAGTAATAGAACTCCTATTGATGAAAATCCAGTAGATACATAAAGTACATACTTAGCAGGAATAAGAAATAAGGTAACTAAAAACAATATGACGGTGAGTAAGCCAAAACCCATGATGTAATCAGATAACCCTTCTCTGTATAACACTATCATAAAAGCTGCAAAAACTAAAGCTGTTCCTGTTTCATTTTGTAAAATAATAATGACAGCAGGTGCAAAAACAAGGGCTAAAGTAGGCAACAAGGTGTCCAACTTCATGATTTTGCGGGTAGGGTCTGCCAAATATTTTGCAAGGGCTAAGGCTGTGGTGTACTTGGCTATTTCGGCAGGTTGGAAACGAAAACTACCCAATTCGAACCAAGACCTTGAGCCTTGTATATCTCTACCAATAACAGCAACTAAAACTAATAGAAAAATAGTAAAACCGTATGCAATATAAGGCAAGGAAAGATACAATTTGATGTCTAATAATAACATAAAAAAAATCAATACACTTGCTCCAATTATCCATATCAACTGCTTGCCCGAATTAAGAGAAATATCCCATATTTCTTTGGTTGAATCTGGAGTATAAACTACGGCAAAAATATTGAGCCAACCAGCAATAATGAGGGCAAAATACAAGCCGACTGTAGCCCAATCTATGGTGTTGGAAAGTGATTGACGTTGGTACATAGGACGTAGGAGTAAAAATTGGGGAAGAAATTTTAGAGGGTGTACTACAAATAACTTTCCAAGTCTTTGGGGGACTTGGAAAGTGTAAATTAATTTATGAGAGCATATTAAAGGCTATTTTACAAACCTTAATTACTGTTTATTTCTTTTTATTTTGTTCTTGTTGTTGTTTTGCCAGTTCTGCTTGGGCTTTCATCATGTCTTGTAGTCTTGACTGAAAACCACCGCCTTTTTTCTGCGGATTATTGGCGTTTTTCTTTTTATTTTCCTCCAAAATAGCTCGTATTTTCTTGTCATCTACAAAATTGCGAATAGCCAACTGTTGTACGATTGTAATAACATTTGACAAGAAATAATAGTAAGTCAAACCAGAAGAAAATGAATTTAATACAAAAAAGAAAATCAAGGGCATGGTATAAGACATAAAGACCATCATAGACTGCTGTGGATTATTAGAGGCAGCACTCATGGTCATTTGGTTGTTGTAGTAGGTATAGACCAATGTCGAAACCGTCATCAAAATAGTAAACAAACTTACGTGGTCGCCATAAAAAGGTATGGTAAATGGTAAATTTACAATGGTATCGTAAGAGGAAAGGTCATCTGCCCACAAGAAACCTTTTTGGCGTAAGTCTATGAGATTGGGGAAGAAGTTGAACATTGCCAATAAAATAGGCATTTGGGCTAACACAGGAATACAACCACTTAATGGGTTTACGCCTACTTTTTGGTACAAAGCCATTTGTTCTTGTTGCAATGCCATCATGTCATCGCCTACTCTTTCTTTGATTTCGTCTATTTCTGGTTTCAATACTCTTGTTTTAGCCATAGAAATATACGACTTGTAAACCAATGGGAACAAAGCCACTTTAATAGCCAACACCAACAAGAAAATGACTATGCCATAATTGCTTGTGATGCCCTCAAAGAATTGGAAAACAGGGCGAATAAGATAAATATTGATAGGAGCAAAGACAGCCCAACCTAAATACACATTTTTTTGGTAGCCTTCTGCAATAGCCTTAGCTACGTCATAATCATTTGGGGCAAAAGCAAAACGAATACCTGCTGAATTGTTAGCCAAATCTGCCAAAGGCACTTGCATAGACATATACAAAGTTTTTACTTTTTTTAAGGGGATGTCTTTTTGCACTTCAGTAGAAGTGTACAAATTATTAAAAACTTTGTTGGTTAGGATACCTGCCGTAAAGAATTTTTCTTTGTGAGCTACCCAACGCACAGGAGTTTCTGCTTTTAATTCTTCAAAATCTTGTTCTGCCTCGTTAATAGACTCTAAATCACCGTCTTGTGTGAAGAAATTAACTGTAGATTGTGTACGAGTAAGTTCTAAGTTTTTTTCGTTGCGTTGCAATTCATTTTGCCAAGAGAAGATAGCCACTTTATCCGTAATGTAGCTGTCCATACCTTGAGTGTTGAGTTGGTATGCCAACGTAAAACCTTGTGGTTCAAGCCTATAAGTGTGTTCTACAAATTGGTTATCGGCTATTGCCATTCTGAAAGTAACACTTTGCGGAGTATTTTGTGTTACAGTGTAGTACAAATTATACAAGTCTAAATTGCCTACATTCGTACCTATTTCCAATTTTTGTTGAGAACCTTTGGGCGTAACTAAGAAAAGAGGCTGTTTGTCAAATGTCTTGTAGTTTTTGAGTTGAACAGCCGTTACTCTACCGCCTTTAGACGATAACGTAACTTTAAGGTCTTGATTTTCTACTATCACTTCTTTTTCTTCGCCCTTCAAACCCACAGCCCATACGCCTTTTTGTTGTTTCAGTACCGAGTCAGGTAGCTGTTGAATGGCTGCTTGTGCTTCTACTTGTGCCTGTTTTTGGATTTGGGCAATAGAATCATTAATTTGTTTAGAGTTTACTTCGGGTGCTGGCGGATAGATGCTAAAGTATGCCAAATATGCCAACAACAATAGGGAAATGAGTGTGATACCTACGGTTTGATTTTTGTCCATTTTGTTGAATGATAATAAAAAGTCCGCAAATTTCCGAAAGTTTGCTTGGAATAAAAAACCTTAGTGCCAAAAAAAGGTACATTTCTACAAAAAGAAAAAATAAAAAAAATAACTACTTGATAATTAAGCAGTTATTAAATATCTACCTGTGGTAGAAGGATAGCTTGGCACATTTGAGGTACTATGCAACTCATATTATTGAGTCATTTCATCTGCGTTTAGACCAATTAACTATTTTTATTCATTTCGGCTTGTTTGGCTTGTTGCTCTTTCTTTTTCATAATCATACGTTTGCGTATGTCTTCTATGCTGCCTTTGGGGATAGAAGTAATGAGTTTTTTGGTATATTCTTTTTGTGGTTTGCTGTAAACATCTTCACTAAATCCAATTTCTTCTATTTGTCCATCATTCATGACCATTATTCTATCTGCAATAAATTTGACTACTGACAAATCATGTGAAACAAAAATATAGGTCAAATTAAATTCTTTCTTCAGGCTATTCAATAGGTTCAATACTTGTGCTTGTACAGATACATCTAAAGCAGAAACAGATTCATCACAAATCACAAATTGAGGCTCAAGAGCCAAAGTCCGAGCTATACAAATCCGTTGGCGTTGCCCCCCCGAAAATTCATGCGGATAACGGTCAAAATGTTCTGCCTTCAGATTAACAGTTTCTAATAAATGAATCACTTTTTCTTTGCGTAGCTTGTCATTATCCATAACTTTATGAATACGCATAGGCTCCATAATGGCTTCGCCTACGGTCATTCTTGGGTTTAAAGAGGAGTAAGGGTCTTGAAAAATAATCTGAATATCTTTGCGTAATTGGCGGAGTTTTTCGGCAGGTAGCTTACGAATATCTTGTTTATTAAAGATAATTTCGCCAGTAGTCGCCTCTACCAAACGCAAAATGGTTCTGCCCAATGTAGTTTTACCACAGCCCGACTCACCGACTAATCCCAAAGTTTCGCCTCTATAGACATCAAAACTTACCCCATCTACGGCTCTTACTACGGTTTTGGGCTGCCCAAACATATTTCTGTCTATTGGAAAATGCACTTTTAAATTCCTAATCTGCAACAATGGCTGTTCTTTCATCAGCTCATTGTGCTTTTCGCGTAATTCATTGCCACTTTGGTAGTTGAGCATCAATGCCTGCCCCACAGAACTAAATTTGTTGTTTTCTACAATATTTCCCTCTATATCTGTGGTCATAAAGTCTGCTACTACAGGCAATACTTTTAGTTTGATGTCTAAACGTGGTCTGCACGCCAACAAGCCTTTGGTGTAAGGGTGTTTGGGGTTTGAGAAAATATCCCAAACAGTACCTTCTTCTACCACTTGCCCCCGATACATTACGATTACTCGGTCTGCTATTTCGCCTACTACACCCAAATCATGCGTAATAAAAGCTACAGACATTTCTCTTTCTTCTTTCAGTTCTTGGATAAGCTGTAAAATACGGGATTGCACCGTAACATCTAAGGCGGTTGTAGGTTCGTCTGCAATCAGCAAAGAGGGGTTACAAGACAAAGCCATAGCTATCATTACACGCTGTTTTTGCCCACCCGAAAGTTCGTGGGGATATGACTTAAAAATAGATTCTGGGCGAGGAAGTTTTACTTTTTTGAATAACTCAATAGTCCTAACTTTTGCATCTTTTTTAGTTACATTTCTTTCATGCAATAAAATATTTTCCATGACTTGCTCCCCGCAAGAATATACAGGATTGAGAGAAGTGGCGGATTCTTGGAAAATCATCGCCATTTCACTACCTCTCAGCTCTCTAATCTGCTGTTGGTTAATCTGTGCAATATCTATACGCCCCAAAGACGGAGACTCAAACCACATTTGTCCGTCGATTATCCGTCCGGGGTGCGAGATTAACCGCATTAAAGACATTGCGGTTACAGATTTTCCTGACCCAGACTCACCGACTATGCCCACAGTTTCCCCTTTTCTAATATGGAAATTGATGTGATTAACAGCCGTAATTTCTCCTCTTTCTGTGTTAAATTTAACTGTTAAATCATTGACTTCCAGTATTTTAGGTTTATCATTATCATCTAATAGTGCAGCCATAGACAAAGAAGTAATTTTAGGGTATAAAGGGCAAGTATAAATAAATGAATGCCATTGTTTTTTTAATGATGTGCAAGCACTCAAGTAAATATAGAGATTAAATTTGCACTAAAAAAATTTCATGGCTTTATTCTTTCAAGTAATAAGACAAATTAAAACCATATTTATCTTTGGGTAAAGTTATTATTTCTTATTCTCAAACTTGCATTAAAACAAAAAAATAAACTTTCAGAAGATAGTTAGAAAGTTTATTTTTAATAAGTTTTTTAATTTTTAGCATAACAATAGATTGCCACAATTAAGCAGGATAGCTAATCAAATTGATTTCTAAGCCTGTTTCGTCTATATAATCCTCTGCCTCCATTCGCATTTCATCGTTGTCGGGGTCTGGGTAGTACCAATTTACCATAACCTCTTTACCTTCCTCTTGGTGTCCTTTTAGTGAGGTTAATAAGTCCAATATGGCACGAGATGAACTTGTGTTAAAGTAAGTGAGTTTGAAAGATAATTGAATAGAACTTGCTCCCTCTGCAAAAAAATTATCTATCCATTTTATTAAATTATCATAAAACTCAAATGATTCTTCTAAGTAAGATTCGCCTGAGATTTCACAAATACCAGATGTAGAAAAAGTTACATTTGGTGTAAAAAATGTTCCATGACTGCCTTTTATGACTAAGTTTTCCATTGTTGCAATTTTTTGAATGTGTTGAAAGAAATAAGATTAAAGAGTTTGTAAAACAAAGCACAACTTTAATCTACAAAATTAAAAAGTTACATAGAAGTTTTACTATTAACTTAAATCCTTTTTATCTATAATCGTAGAAATAGTAAGAAAAGAGTGCAACTCGTCAAAATGTTTTGCCTCTACTTCTAAATTGTTCTCTGATTTTATAGCCATTTGAATTAAGCCAATATTTCCGCCTTTATGATTATCTTTTCTGGGTGCAGACCTTGCTTCTTTCTTCATATTACGCAAACCTTCTACATCTAAGGTATTGATTTTCTGACACTTTTCTATGATTTCCGATGCCGTATCATGTGTAACCATGTTACCAGAAATTAGCTTATAGCAGTCTTCTAATTCATTAACTACTATAGTTCCAATACCATACCGTTTCATGTTATCATCAAACAAGTCTGTTTCGGCTGAATAATAACTAATGTTTTGAGCCATTTCTATAAAAATAGCAAAAATTTTACTGCCAGCTTTAGGAGTATCAGAAAATTTTGTGCGTAGATAATTGCCTATCTTCGTCAAAATTAGTTCATCGAAAGGTCCTTTGTAATACAATAGTATCTTATAGCCTTCCTCCATTTTGGTTTGGTAGTCAAGTAAGTTAAATTCCATTTTAGGTATATATTTAAGAAGGTACATATTGTGTTCAGTCATAGCAATATAAAAAATAAACAAGGAGTATAAAAAGGTAATTAAATTAACAAAGACAAATGTAACTAATTAGACTTTTACAGCCAACAAAGTAATATCATCTCTCTGTTCTGTAGAACCTTGATGTTGTATGAGAACATTCTCAAAAAAATCTTTTTGTTGCTTCATTGGTAAAACAGCAGCTTCTTTGATTAATTCTCGCAATTTTGCCACTCCCAGACTGTTTCTTTCTTCGTTGGCTTGGTCTATGTAACCATCTGTGGTTAAATAAATACTGTCGCCTTTGGAGAGTAACAAAACCGTATTCGTAAACTCTAAATCATCTAATGTTTGCAAACCACCAATCATTTTTCTATCACTACGCAACTCCTCCAGCTTGTTGTTTGTCCAAACAAATAACTTATGTTTTGCACCCGCATAGGTCATTTTAATTTTGTTATCATCTGTAGCTTCAAAAGTACAAATGCCTAAGTCCATGCCGTCATTGTTAGCTCCTTCACTTTGTTTGAGTCTTTTTCTGACTTCCTTATTTAGATTACTCAAAATTTGTGCAGGATTTGTGATTTTATTGGTATTTATTGTATCATTTAAAATTGTATAACCAATCATAGACATAAAAGCTCCCGGTACACCATGCCCCGTACAATCTATTACCGCAGCTATTCGCACATTATTTTCCTCTGCACTCACCCAATAAAAATCTCCTGAAACTATGTCTTTGGGCTTATACAGTAAAAAATGTTCTGGAAACACAGCACTTCTAACAGAATGTGTGGGTAAAATAGCTGTTTGGATTCTTTCTGCATATCGAATACTGTGTGTTATCCGCACATTTTGAGCCTCCATTTGGTTTTTCTGTGTTTCTATGACCTCGTAAGTTGCCTGCAATTCCTCCATATTTTGGCGTAACTCCTCTTCCGAAGAAAGTAATTCTTCATTTTTCTGGCGAATTTCCTCCTCACTTTCTTTGATAATAGCATACGCCTTTTGCAATTCAGTGAGGTTACGCTGAATTTCTTGCTGGCTTGCCTCTAACTGCGTATTCTTTTTCTCAATTTCAGTGTTTTGTGCAGCCAAACGGCGTGCAGCTTTTTGGCGTTGTCTAAACGCAAAGGCAATAATCACAAGGATAATCAACAAAGAACCAACAATTAAGGCTGTGATAATATTATTGACTAATTTTTCCTCTTTTTCTTGCTCCAACTGCTGTGCTTTCAATTTATTTTCAGCCTCAATCAACTGCATAGCTTTGAGTTGCTCTTGCTTTTCCAAATCTTGGATTTGGCGTTGTTTTTCCAAACTCGCAATTTGTTCTTTTTGTTTTACGTCTTCCAACTGCTTTTGGGCTAAAGCTAATTGTTGTTGAGCTATTTCCTTATCTCTTTGTACTTTTTCACGTTCTAAGGCTTGCTGTTTCAAAGTAGCTGTTTGTAGCTCTTTTTCTTGTTTCAACAAAGCAACTTGCTTTTCTTGTAATTCAAAATCTTTTTGTTTCTTTTCTGCCTCCAGTTTCAGCTGGTTTACGGTCATTTCTTGCTTTTGTTTATCTGCAATCAATAACTTGAACTCACTTTCTTTCTTTTCTGCCTCCATCATGCTTTGTTGGCGTGCCTCATCTTGCTTTCTCCGTTCTTGTTCCAACAAATCTTTAAGTTCTTGGTGCTTTTTAAAGGCTTCTTGCGACCTCTTAAAATCACTTTCTTTGGCATAAATTTCAGACAAAATCTGATAACTTTCTACTAATTGGGCAGTGCATTTATTTGCTTCACCTATTTCTATGGCTTTTTGCACATTATAAAGGGCTTGGTCGTTGTCTGCACTGATGTAATCATTTGCAGCCAAATAGTTGTAAGAATTGGTAACTTCTGGGTAGTCTTTTTGCCCTTCATTCAACCGCAAGGCATCACTGTAATAGCTACCCGCCTTTTTGTAATCACCTAAGTTGGTATAAGTAACGCCAATATTATTTAATACAACAGCATCTTTGCCTTTTGCGTCTTTGTTCAGTTGCTTCAATAAGTCTAAACCCTTATTAAAAGTTTCCGCAGATTTGGTATGGTCGCCTTTTTGACGCAATAAAAAACCAATATTGTTGAGGGCAAAAGCTGCTTCTAACTTTTCTCCTTTATTGTTGTGCAAATTGTACTTTTCTTCTGCATATTTCAAAGCCTCATCATATTGGTTATTAGCTTTGTTTAAGGCTGCCATTTTACTTAAAGTAAGGCTTAATCCTTGCGTATCATTCGTATTTCTTTGTAAAGTTTGTAATTTATTGTAATAATTGGTTGCATTAGGGTAGTCTTTTAAGGATAAATACGCATCGCCTAAACTTTGTAATACTTTTTTCTCTCCGTCTGTGTTATTTACTTTTTGGTAAAATCCAAGAGCCTTATTCAAGTTTTCTATACTTTTTTGATAAGCCCCACGTTGCTCATACAGTTTACTAATGTCGTAGTGAGCATCTGCCAAACGCAAAACGTCATTGCTTGCCTCAAACAAAAGAATAGATTGTAAGTAATAATTGAGGGCAGGAGAAAAATCATTTTTGCCTTGATAGGCTTTGCCTATAGTCCGCAAACTTTCGCCTTTTCTCTTGTTATCAGATGCTTTATTAGCAAAATCTAATGACTGTTCTCCGTACAGCACAGCTTTTTCGTAGTTACCTGCCACTATTTCGCCTTGAGCCAATAAGTTGAGTAGGTCAGATTTCTCTGTTTCTGTTTTGGCTTGATTAAGTTTTGATAATAAATCTTCTTGGGCTATTAGTGAATAGTCAGAAAATAACAATAAAATAATCGATAGGAGATAAGTAGCAATAAATCTTTTCATAAGCTGTTAACGGATAAGTGATATGACTATAACAGACACAACAATTATAACTATCATGACTACATACATGATTAAATCGACTGTAATGTAGTCTTTGTATTTTTCAAATAGACGTTTCATTTGCGTAATCTTAAATAATTAACTTTGAATTGTCAAATATTTTGCCACTTTTATTACTGAAAATATTTACAATTTTTTGCCTACTAAGCCGAAATTTATGAGATTTTTGTGTTTTCAATTTATACCAATTTATTTTGCAGGCAGCTATGGCACAATTTCCAACGGCATTTGAAACGCAAATCAATCATTTGCTCGATACAACTGAGCAAGTTAAGTTTTGGGCTTCTTTACAAACTCCTCCTATTACATCTGTTCGTGTGAATCCTAAAAAATCTGTGCCAAACTCATTGCCCTTATCTCAAAAAGTAACTTGGTGTGAAGAAGGTTATTATTTGACACAAAGACCTGATTTTACCGCAGACCCTTTGTTTTGGGCAGGGGCATATTATGTCCAAGAAGCCTCCTCTATGTTTGTGGGTTATGTATTCAATCAAATTTTACCCGATTTTCCTATCAAAATATTGGATTTATGTGCTGCTCCCGCAGGAAAAAGTACGCATATCAGTAGTTTATTGCCCAAAAACAGTTTATTAGTAAGTAACGAAGTGATTAAGCCAAGAGCAAGCATTTTAGCGGAAAATATGCAAAGATGGGGCTTGCAAAACCATTTGATAAGTAATAATGACGCAACACATTTTGGGGCAATAAGTAGCTTTTTTGATGTGATTCTCGTTGATGCTCCTTGTTCTGGCGAAGGTATGTTCAGAAAAGATGCAGGAGCTATAGCCGAATGGAATCTTGCCAATGTTAATTTGTGTGCGAATAGGCAACGCAGAATTTTGGCAGATGTGTTGCCAAGTTTAAAAGAAGGAGGCTATTTATTGTATAGCACTTGTACATATAATGAACAGGAAAATGAAGAAAATGTAAATTGGTTGTGTGAAAATTATCAATTAGAAAAAGTAAAAATAGCTATACCCAAAGAATGGGGAATTGTCAATAACCAAGAGGGTTGTTTCAGATTTTTCCCGCATTTGGTAGCTGGTGAAGGTTTCTTTTTAGCTTGTTTGCGGAAAAAGGGAACTTTAAGCCCCACTTCAAGCCCAAAAATAAAGAAGTCTAAATGGATAACACCTATTGCCAAAAAACAAAAACCTTTACTTACGTCTTTGCTGAATGATGCAGAAAAGTATGAATTTGTAACTTTTAAAGATTCCGTTTTTGCTATTGATACTGCCTTATTGAATAATGTTACGTACCTTATAGAGAAATTAATGGTAAAAACTTTTGGTATAGAAATAGGTGAGTTTAAACATGATGAACTTATACCCGTACAGGCTTTGGCAATGAATACTGCCTTACAAACAACCGTACCACAGGTAGATTTGACAAAAGAACAAGCTATTATGTACCTCAAAAAAACTGATTTTCAGTTAGTTACAAACTTACGTGGCTGGGTGTTAGCTACTTACAATGGTTTAGGCTTAGGTTGGTTAAAGGTACTGCCCAATAGATTTAATAACTATTACCCTACGGAATGGCGGATTAGGAAAGAAATTATTTTTGATTAGAAAGTTTTATCACGGTTTTGACCTTAAAAAGTAAGCTCATGTTAAATATCTAATGCTGGTTCGTAGCTTAGAAGACTTTTGCTAGCCACCTGAAACTCAAATTTAGCCTTAGACAAAGGTACTGCCAAAAACAAGTTAAATTTGTCTTCGTTCATAAAACAAAACAACTGTTTTCAGAGTTTCAAATTATTTTATGCTTTTATGCGGTTTTAAACTTACGAAAAAATTGCTAATCCAAATTTTATTACGTACCTTTGCAGCCGAAGTTTTAAAGTTCAAATATGATAAATTTACGTTTCGAGGAGTTAGGGTTGTCGGCAGAGATTCAAAAAGCAGTGGCTGATTTGGGTTTTATAGAGTCAACGCCTATCCAATCACAAGCAATACCCATAATTATGGAAGGCAAAGATGTCTTGGGTATGGCACAAACAGGCACTGGCAAAACGGCTGCTTTCGGCATTCCACTTTTAGAAAAAGTTGATGTATTAACCAAAAAAACTCAAGCATTAGTACTTTGCCCCACCAGAGAGTTGGCAGTACAAATATCAGAGGAGTTTAAGAAGTTTTCAAAGTACATTCCCGACTTACAAATCACAACCATTTTTGGGGGCGACAGTTACGAAAGACAGTTCAGAGAATTAAAGAGAAATCCGCAGATTGTAGTAGGTACACCGGGTCGTGTGATAGACCACCTACAACGTCAAACATTAAAAGTAGAGCATATCCAAACCGTTATCTTAGACGAGGCAGACGAAATGCTCAACATGGGATTCAGAGAAGACATCGAGTTAGTCTTACAAGGAATGCCTGCGGAAAGACAAACTTTGTTGTTCTCAGCTACTATGTCATCAGACATTTTGTCTATCGCAAAAACCTACCAAAATCACCCTGTACAAGTGCAAATTGCACGCAAAGAAGTTACGGCTTCTACCATTGAACAATTCTATTTCCCTGTCAGGTCAGAGCAAAAAGTGGAAGCTATGTGCCGTCTGATAGAGTTTTACAACCTACAACTGATGTTGGTGTTTTGTAACACTAAAGCACAAGTAGATGAATTGGTAGATGAATTGCAAGGCAGAGGTATTGGGGCAGAAGGTTTGCATGGCGACATGAAACAGTCTCAAAGGACGATGGTCATGGGCAGATTTAAGAGCAGTCGTGTGCAAGTATTGGTAGCTACAGACGTAGCAGCCAGAGGCATAGATGTTTCGGGAGTAGATGCAGTTTTCAATTATGATGTACCACAAGACCCAGAATACTATGTTCACCGTATCGGTAGAACAGGGCGTGCAGGTAAATTAGGTATGTCTTTTACTTTTGTGTCGGGTCGTGATAGATACCGTTTGATGGATATAGAAAGATTTGCAAAAATCAAAATCAAACGTGGTGATATTCCTGATAAACAAAGTATTATCAATAAGAGAAAGGAAAACTTGGTAACAATGGTTAAGCAGGAGGCTTTGGAAAGTGGAGATTTAAAGCAATATGACGATGTAATTAGTCGTTTAATTGCAGAAAACATAGAACCACGCCAAGTGTTGGCTGCCTTGTTCAAATTGTATATGGGAGATTTGGGGCGTAACCTTTCAGACATTGACTTCAGTCAAGACGAAAGAAAACGCAGCACTGACAGCAAATACGGTGAAAAAGATAACAAATTTGGCAAAGACCGTTTTAGCAAAGACAAGTACAACGACAGAGATAGCGGAGGCAAATACGGCAGAGAAAAAGAACGTGGCTTTGGCGACAAAGACAGAGAACGTAGTAGCTACAAAGACAAAGAAAAACGTCCTAAAATGACTCGTTTGTTTGTAAGTGTAGGGAAACGTGACCGTATTTCTCATGCAGACATTGTGGGGGCTTTTGCTTCTAAAACAGGTATGCGTGGCAGAGATATTGGTGAAATCGACATCATGGAAAACTTCTCTTTTGTAGAAATTCCTGCACATTTGGCTCAAGAAGTGGTTGATGTAATGCACCAAAACACTATCAAAGGCAAAAAAGCAAGTGTAGAAATATCTGCTAAGTAGTACATAGCTTTGGACAAAAAAGTCTTGGAAAGCTAAAAACAACAAAAGAGAGCATAAGAATTTACAATTCTTATGCTCTCTTTTGTTGTTAAGTAAATTTAAGTTACAAGACGTAATTAAAGGAGTGTACAATTCTTATCATTGCTTGTAAATGAACTACAAGTACACAAGTTCACTAAGAAAAAATAGTAACTTTTTTTTCTTGTTATTTTAGCATTTAAACCCAATTACCAAAACATCATCTATTTGGGCATATTCGCCTTTCCAATCTTTAAAAGTATTTGCCAATAAATTTTTTTGTTCTTTAAAAGGCTTGCCGTAATAGCTTGTTAATAATGCTTTTAGACGTTTTTTGGTAAACTTTTTGTTTAACTCTCCACCAAATTGGTCTTGGAAACCATCTGAAAAAATATAATAATGCGTATTTTTATTGTTCAGTGGGAGAGTGTGTAAAGTGTAATTACGTATTTCATTGTTAGTTCTGCCCCAACTTCCTCCTATAGGCTGCTTGTCTGCACTAACCTCTTCTATGCTTATTTCTTGCGTGTTTTCATGGGTTTGTACTACCAATAAAGGATTATTTGCCCCAGCAAACAACAAAATTTGCTGTTCTATGTCTATCGTACAAAAAGCTATGTCCATACCATCTCTGTTATCTGTTTCGGCTTGATTGAGGCTTTTTCTAACGGTTTGGTGCAATAAATTGAGAATGTGATGCGGTTCATACACTTCTTGCACTTTTACAATTTGGTTCAGAAAGGCATTGCCTGCCATAGACATAAAAGCACCCGGTACGCCATGCCCCGTACAATCTACAGCAGCTATACAAATCTTTTGCAAGATTTTCTGTTCATTTTCTACGGCATAAAACCAATAGAAATCTCCCGAAACAATATCTCTTGGCACATAAAAAACAAAGGAATCGGGCAAAGTTTTATGAATTTCTACTTCAGACAGCAACATAGCTTGTTGAATCTGTTGGGCATAGTTGATGCTTGCCAAAATATTTTCGTTTTTATGCTGCAACTCGTCAAAAGTAGCTTGTAAAGTGTTATTGGTAATTGTAATTTCTTCTTTTTGGGCTAAAATTTCCTCTTTTTGTTGTTCTAACTCCACATTTTTAAAGGTAATTTCATCACTTTTTCTTTGTAAATCTATGGTACGCACTTGTACAAGGTCTTCCAATTCTTTATTTCTTTGCTCAATATAGGCAGTCCGTTTGCGATAAATCCACCAAATTAGCCCCAAAATAAGTGTGGCAACTAACAAATAGAACCATTTGGTTTGCCAAAAGTAGGGTAGAATTACAATTTTAATAGCAGCTCCTGTTTCATTCCAAACACCGTCATTATTGCTTGCAATGACCCTAAAAGTATAAGTACCGGGCGAAACATTGGTATAAATAGCCCTTCTCTCGTCATTTGCATTGACCCAGTGCTTATCAAAATCGACTAATTTGTATCTAAAAGCTACTTTTTGTGGAGCTATGTAACTAAGGGCAGTGTAATCTATCCAGAATCGTTGAACACCCGCAGGAATGACGATAATACTATCTGCATAATAGTCTATGGTTTCATCTATGCGGATATTTTCCATGTAAACAGGCGGTTTTTTGTTGTTTTGCAAAATTTTCTGTGGATTGAGGCGTACCACTCCGCCCAATGTAGGAAACCACATTTCTCCGTTACGGCTTTTCAGCGAAAAAGTAGCTCCCGTACATTCCGTATGCACCATGCCGTCATGTTTCTCGTAGAGTGTAAGAGGAATGCGGAAGGTTGTATCTTGTAAGTGTTTGAGCAAATCTTGGTGTTGTACTTTGATAATGCCTTTGCCCGAAGTAATCCAAAAGTTATTCAGTTCGTCTTCTTGAATATCAAAAACATTGTCATCTGGCAGTCCATCTTTGATATTGATGTTGCCAAATTTTTCTTTTGTGCTATCAAAATACACTAAACCTCCATTAGTCGTAAACCACCAATTATTTGTATTTTTATCAGGAAAAATACTAAATAAAACATTGGTTATCAAGCCATTTGCCTTTGTATAGTGTTTTTTGATTTGCCCATGTGCGTCTATTAAAACAAGCCCCGTATCATTTGTGCCTACCCAAAAATCTCCTGATGCAGTTTCTTTGACACACATAATAAAGTCTGATGGAAAGCCTTTTTCTTTATGAAATGTAAAAAACTGTGTTCCGTCAAATTTTATTAAGCCACCAGCCCTTGTGCCTATCCAAATATTACCTTTGCTGTCTTCATACGTAAAACGGATTTGCACAGAAGATAAACCACTTTTGTCGGTATAAAGGGTTTCTTTTTTACCGTCTATCAACAATAAACCACTGTAGGTACTTAACCAAATTCTTTTTTTTGTATCCACTAAAATATGTTTAATCCGTTTGTCATGCGGAAATTGCGTGCTGTACGCCAACTGCATAATCGTATCATTGCCTATGATATTTACAGTGCCGTTTTCTGTTCCTACCAATATTTTGCCGTTTTCCCACTCTGCCAAATGGTTAATGGTTGGTGTAGCCAAACCATCATAGCTACTATAATTGGTAAATTTGCCATTTTTGATGCGAAATAAGCCATTGCGATAAGTCGTTATCCACAGACTTTCTTCATGGTCTATGGTCATATCTCGAATTTCTATCTGCCCGTTGGTGTGATAGGCATCAAGTTTTTCAAATTGCTTGGTAACAATATTGTAACGCAACAACCCTTGCTGTGTGCCAACCCAAACGCAGCCAGAAGCATCTTGCGTAATGGCACGAATAGGCAGGTTGTTTGTCAGTTCTATTTTAGATACTGTGCTTTTTTCTATGAAATTCAAGCCTGTATTCGTACCTACCCAAACCCTATCGGATTGTTTATCTAAAAAAACGTACTGAATATTGTTATTGAAAAGCCCTTTGCTCTCATCATAAACGGTATATTCTTGGGTGTTTAGGTGGTAGGCTACCAATCCTATTTTGTTAGTAGCTAACCACACAATATTATTTTTTTTGTCAAATTGTGAAAAATTAATCCCTATTTTATCTATTTCTTGAATTTTGGGTAAATCTAAGAACTTCTTTTGGCGAGGACTCCAAATCATGAGGCTTTTCCCTTGACGTTCTATCCAAATATTGCCCTCTTTGTCTTCGGTGAGGTGGCGAATAGGGGCAGCTATTTGTTCGTAAGGTAGCAGTATTTCAAATTTTCCTTTTTGGTAGCTTACTATGCCACTATTTTCTGTACCAATCAATAATTTTTTTTGAGAAGTTTCGCACAAAGACAAAACTGGATTGGTTTTAAAACAATCGTATTGCTGTTTATCGAATACCTTAAAATGTACGCCATCAAAACGAATAATGCCGTTGTAGCTGGTTATCCAAAGGTAGCCGTCACTACTTTGTAAAATACTAATGGTGGCATTGGAGGGGAGTCCTTCTTCGGTAGTCCAATGGTCTAATAGTAATTTGTTAATATTTTTGTAAGGCGTAAGAGAGTTACTTTGCCCTACAAGTTGTAAACAAGAAAGACATAGTAATAATGTGATATGTGTAAATTGATAGAAAGTTCTTAAGTAGAATTGCATACGAAGGCGTGAACTAAATAGCTGGCAATATAGAAAAAAATCTTAGAAAGCCTATTTTTTGATAAAAAAACTAATAACTATTAGCATAAATATGGCAGACATATTGTACGACTATTTGACAAAATTAAAGCCAAATTATTAGAGGTTATTAAAGTCTGTAGCATAGACATTAGTCTGTATTTGTAATAGATTACTAATCAAGTAATTAGTCTACAGATTAAAGTCTATGTTACAAAACCTTAATAAACTCTATTACTACACAAACTTTCATTATTAGTTATTGCAACAAGCATCTTAGATTTATTTTACCTTTGCAATACCTTTAAATAAAATGTATGATAAACGTATCAGCAGCAGCACGCAAAGAATTAAAAATAACCCTACAACAAGGCGAGTTTGACTTGTTGGTCATTGGTGGGGGCATTACAGGAGCAGGCATTGCCTTAGATGCAGCCTCAAGAGGCATGAAAATAGCCTTATTAGAAAAGCAGGACTTTGCAGCAGGCACAAGCAGCCGTTCTACTAAATTGATTCATGGCGGTTTACGCTATCTGAAGCAGTTAGAAGTCAAATTAGTGATGGAGGTAGGACGAGAAAGAGAAATTGTCTATAAAAACTGTCCTCACTTAGTAATTCCTGAAAAAATGCTATTGCCTTTGGTCAAAGAAGGCACGTATGGCTCATTGGCTACGTCTGTAGGGCTATGGGTGTACGATAAATTGGCTGGGGTAAAGGAAACCGAACAAAGGGTGATGTTAGACAAAGAGGCTACTGCCCAACACGAACCACTGTTAAGAACAGATATTTTGGAGGGCGGTGGTTTATACACCGAATACCGCACAGATGACGCAAGATTGACGATAGAAGTCATCAAAACGGCATTTGAATATGGTGCAGTGTGCCTGAATTATGCGGAAGTGGTAGATTTTATTTACACACCCAAAGAAAAAGTTTGTGGGGTAGTCATGAAAGACCAACTTTCTGGCGAAACGGTGGAGATTAGAGCCAAAAGAATTGTAAACGCAGCAGGACCTTGGGTGGACAAAGTGCGAAAAATAGACAAAGGAGTACCGAGAGAAAACAAAAGGCTACACCTGACAAAAGGGGTGCATTTGGTTGTGCCTTACGAAAAATTGCCTTTGCAGCAGTCTATCTACTTTGATGTACCAGATGGACGCATGATGTTTGCTATTCCTCGCGGCACAAGCACCTATATAGGCACTACAGACACCAATTACCACGACAGCATAGACAGCCCGCAAACGACTAAAGAAGATGTAAAATATATTTTGCACGCAGCCAATTATATGTTTCCGTCTATACAGCTCACAGAGGCAGACATTACATCGAGTTGGGCGGGTTTGCGTCCTTTAATTCACGAAGAAGGCAAATCTCCTTCGGAGTTATCTCGGAAAGATGAAATTTTTGTGTCGTCTTCTGGGCTTATTTCTATTGCAGGCGGAAAACTAACGGGCTACCGTAAAATGGCTCAACGGATTGTGGACAAAGTAATGAGGACTTTGAATAAAAAATATGATTTTCCGTTGAAAGAATGTATGACCGAAAATATTGCACTAACGGGAGGTCGTTTCAGTAGTCCTGATGCAGTGAAAGACTACATTTATGAAAGAATAGAAGAAGCCTACAATAAGGGCTTGAATAAGAAGGTCTTAGAATACTTGGTCTATAACTATGGCACAAATACACCTGTAGTCATGGACAAAATAGCTGCGATTATGCAAGAAGAATCCGACAAAGAATTGGCAGTAGTAAAAGGAGAATTATGGTACTGTGTCAATTTTGAATTATGTAGCACTTTGTCAGATTTCTTTATTCGCCGTACAGGAAGGCTGTTTTTTAGGCGAAAAACTATTGAAAAACTCATTCAACCTGTAGCTGATGAATTGCAAAAATTAACGCAGCAAACAGACGAGGAAAAACAACAAGCCCTTACGCATTTTTACAAAGAGTTTGAAGAAGTAATGACTTTTGCATAAAAAAACACCCTCTCAGGTTTTGAGAGGGTGTTTTTTAGTAATTATGAATCTGATAATTTTTGTCTAACCATTTATACAAGTCATCTGTACTAACATTGCCGTAATATTCGTTAATAAAATTGGTAGCTTCACTACAAATTTCGGCTTTACTGGCTTTTTTAGATACCAATAAGTTAATAAGCACGTTGATTTCTTCTTTTAGTTTCTTTTGTTCTTTCAAAAAGTTAAGGACAAATGCAGAAATTAGGGTGCTGTCGTCTTTATTAAAGTTGTAGTAGAACAAATAGACTTCTTTTATTTTTTTTGGGTTATGTGTACCATAAATGAACTGTTCTGAAATAATCAATTTATTGCGTGAAAAAGGCAATTTTTTGTTTACTTCTTTGCCTTCATATTCATAAGTTACATAAAAATATGAAGATTTATTCATAGGAAAAGCCACAGGATTAATCAATAAAGAAGTACCTGTGTCCAAGACTACATAACTATTTAAGTCAAAATTTCTTTGTAAATCTTGTAAAGGATTATTTTGGCGAGGCATATTCATTCTGTTTTTTGCAGGTTGCAAATACTTAGACAGTTTAATGGCATCGCCTTCTTCTTCTACGCCTTTTATGCGTACTGTGTACCTACCTTTGGCATTAATCAAACCTAACACATCACTTTTACTTGTAAACATTACCTCGTCTTCATTCGTCAATTTTTCGCCTACTTTAAGAGGTTTTGTAGTGCCAGCATTTTTTACTTGCCCCTGCACAAAGAGTACCGTATAGTCTTGTGCCAATGCACCATAAAAGAAGAAACAGAGGAGTAAAGTAAGATAATTTTTCATATAAGTTATTGATTAGGTTTTTAGCTAAAGAACGGAGATACAGTTACTTTGTTACATTTTCAATTAACGTGCCAAAGAAATGTTACTTTCCTGTGCTGCCGTAGCCGCCGCTGCCCCTTTCAGTGTTGGACAGTTCGGTGGCATTTTCCCACTGTACTTGTGCGTATTGGGCAATGACCATTTGGGCAATACGGTCGCCATGCTGCACCACAAAAGGAGTATCTGAAAGGTTGATTAACAGCACTTTAATTTCGCCTCTGTAGTCTGCATCTATAGTACCGGGTGAGTTAAGCACCGTAATACCATGTTTCAGAGCCAAACCACTGCGAGGGCGTACCTGTGCTTCATAGCCTATGGGTAGTTCTATGTATAGCCCCGTACCTACTAATGTACGTTGCAAAGGGTCTATAGTAAGCGGAGCAGTAAGGTTGGCTTGCAAATCTACACCTGCCGAGTAGGAGGTTTGGTAAGAGGGTAGGGGATTGTTGGAATGATTAATGACTTTGATGCTTTGCATAAGATATAGGTAAAGAATGGACAAAGATGTGCAAGTTTTTAAGAAAAACCATATAATAATGTTTTTTAATGTACTTTTTTAGCTTTACTCTATGATAACAAAAGATAATTTCCGCAGCTCCTCAAATCTCCAACTTTTACAGAAAAAATATTTTTACCAAATAATAGAGATTTAAAAAAATAGTTAAATTACAAATCGGCTATTTGGGAAAATCATTAGACCAAACAGTATTAGACTTTAACCCAATGCTATTAAGTGGGGCTGCCTAAGCCAAGAAATTATTTTATTAGTGCCATAGGCACGAAATAATTATAGTAGTGTGATTTTTTCTCCTTGAAGTGTTGTAGGCACGATATGTTTTGTCTGTAGTGGAACTGCTACGGCACTTCGAGGGAGTTGCTACTATTTTTCACTATAAATATGTCATACCTAATGGCACTTTTTATTTAATAACTAATTGATAATCAATTAGTTATTAATATTCTAATTTTGCTTCTGTTGCTTAATAGTATGGTACTTTAGTCTATAATCTTTTGATAGTCAAAAACTCATAACTAAGAGTAACTAATTAATTGATAATATTGTACCACAGACTTTAGTCTGTGAGTCTTTGATTATCAAGAGATTACAGACTAAAGTCTGTGGTACATTTATTTTTTCCAATTACTTAGACTAAATTTTCTGGCATAATATTGTTAATTAATTAGTTACTCGTATTTAGCGAGGATTATTGACTAAATCTTACTTTGCATGAATTTTATGCGTAAAAAACGTACCCAAAGGCACTAAAGAAGCCAAAAAGCCTACGAACAATTCCCATAAAGTCCATTTGTATTTGAAATAGACAATTCCCAAATAAGCAAGGTACAGCACAAACAAAATGCCATGTGCCAAACCTATTACTTTGTTGGGTAGGGGCATAGCTGCAAAATATTTGAGAGGCATACCTATTAATAACAACAAAAGGTATGAAATGCCTTCTAAAATACTTACCATTCTGAATTGCCTAAGAACTGCGTCTGTCTGTGTCATATTAAGCTGAAGCTACGTTTACTTGTGGGCTTATTTTCTTTACCAAACCTTGTAAAACTTTACCAGGTCCACATTCTACAAATAATGTAGCACCGTCTGTAGTCATTTGAGCCACAGATTGTGTCCAACGCACAGGGGCAGTAAGTTGTGCGACTAAATTGCGTTGAATGGTAGCTGCGTCTGTGTAGGGTTTTGCATCTACGTTTTGGTAAACAGGGCAAATTGGCGTTTTGAAAGTGGTGTTTGCAATAGCCGTAGCCAATTCTTCTTCTGCCATTTTCATCAAAGGAGAGTGAAAAGCACCACCTACAGGCAATACTAAGGCTCTTTTTGCCCCTGCTGCTTTGAGTTTTTCGCAAGCCTTAGTCACTGCCTCGTGTGTACCCGAAATGACCAACTGACCATTGCAGTTGTAATTGGCAGGCACGACTACGCCCTCTACCTCTGCACAAATTTGCTCTACTACCGCATCATCTAAGCCCAAAATAGCTGCCATTGTAGAAGGATTGGCTTCGCAGGCTTTTTGCATAGCCGTTGCACGTTGGGCAACCAAACGCAAACCGTCTTCAAAAGACAAAGCCCCTGCTGCTACCAAAGCCGAAAATTCGCCTAATGAGTGTCCCGCCACCATGTTCGGCTGGAAATCGGGCAAAGTAGCTGCCAAAATAACGGAGTGTAAGAAAATAGCAGGTTGCGTTACTTTGGTTTGTTTCAGTTCTTCGTCTGTGCCACTGAACATGATGTCTGTAATGCGAAAACCCAATATTTCATTAGCTTTTTCGAATAATTCTTTGGCTTTGGGATTGTTTTCATACAAATCTTTGCCCATGCCTATAAACTGCGAGCCTTGTCCGGGGAAAACGTATGCTTTCATTGGTGTTGTTGGTTATTAAAAATTATTGGTTTTTGAATAAGGATTGTATGACTAAACAAAACCTTACCACAAGCCTACAACTACACGAAGGCAAAGAATAAATCTTGTGTAATTTGTGTGCTTGTGGTAAATAAAATATACAAAAAAAGGTTAAATATTTACAGAATAAAAACTAAGTGCTACTGTAGCATAGACTTTAGTCTGTGATTTTAATGTATTGAAAATCAAATATTTATTGCACAGACTAAAGTCTATGCTACAAAACCTCTAAGTTGTAATTATTTTAATTTCTGAATAATATCCGTTACCGTCAATTTTTCTTGCTGCCCTGTGGTCATGTCTTTGAAAGCTAACAAACCTGTAGCCATTTCGTCTGAACCTACGACCACCGTAAACGGAATATTGCGTTTGTTGGCGTATTCAAATTGCTTTTTCACTTTTGCCAAATCAGGGTAAACTTCTGCGTTAATTCCTGCTTGGCGGAGTTGTTGGGCTGTGTTGAGAGCATACAACTGCGAGGCTTCGTCAAAAGAAATAAACAAAACTTGTGTCGTATTATTCTTGAAATCAGGATATAAATTCAATTCTTCTAAGACATCATAAATTCTGTCTGCTCCAAAAGAAATACCTACACCCGAAATGCCTTTTAGCCCAAATACGCCTGTGAGGTCATCATAACGACCACCACCGCCAATACTACCCATTTTTACAGGGTTTTCATCAGAAACTTTTACTTCAAAAATACAACCTGTGTAGTAGTTTAAACCACGAGCTAAGGTTAAATCTATGCTTAATTCGTTTTTTAAATTGCTATCTTTCAAGTAGTTAAATAATTGTTGAAGTTCTGCAACGCCTTTTTGTCCTGTTTCTGAATTAGCAAAGAAAGTAGCTAATTCTTGCAAGTTCATAGCAAAAAATTGTTGAATAGTAGGGAACAACTCACCGTTGATGCCACGCTGTTCCAACTCTTTTTTCACGCCTTCCGCCCCAATTTTATCCAACTTGTCAATCGCAATGGTAATGTCCATCATTTTGTCGGGGCAGCCCAAAACCTCTGCCAAACCTTGCAAAATTTTGCGGTTATTGACCTTAATGACTACTTTAAAGCCTAATTTGCTAAATACTTCATCATAAATTTGTACCAATTCTGCTTCGTTTAGTAGAGAGTTAGAACCTACTACGTCTGCATCACATTGGTAAAACTCACGATACCTGCCATGTTGGGGGTTGTCGCCACGCCAAACAGGTTGGATTTGGTATCTTTTGAAAGGTAAGGCTATTTTGTCATGGTTCATCACTACGTACCTTGCAAACGGAATGGTGAGGTCATAACGTAAACCTCTGTCTGCTATCTGAAAAGCCAATTTTTTGTAGTTGTCCAAATCCTTTGCGTCTTTCAGGAAGTCGCCGTTGTTAAGGACTTTGAACAAAAGTTGGTCGCCTTCTTCGCCATATTTGCCTGTCAAAGTGCTTAGTTTTTCCATAGCTGGCGTTTCTATTGGCTGAAAACCATAACGTATAAATACTTGGCGAATGGTGTCGAATATATAAGTACGTTTGGCTACTTGTTCGGGAGAAAAATCTCGTGTGCCACTGGGTATGCTTGGCTTCATATTGTTTTTTGTTTGGGGACAAAAATAGTGAATTTTGATTGCTTTTCAAATCTTAGGGCTTTTTGCGGTTATTGCTTAGTCAAAGTATTGTTCAAAATATGGTAGTGTTAAAAAATATATGATAATTAAATATATGATTATCAATATTTTATAGCAAATAGATAACTAAAGTTTTGCAGATATTTATAGGTAAACAAAAAAACAGTGAATATCTGTGAAATCCGTGTCATCTGTGTTCTCAAATATGACTCGATACAAAAGCAACGAAACAAGTCAATTAAAAAAATAAACTCTACAAAGGTGTTGCACCTTTATAGAGTTTTACACTTAGATGCTATTTAAGTTATTTATTTTCCATAGGATAGGGTTTGCAAACCCCATCCTACGGAAAACTATTTTATGGTGTCTTTTCATACAGTTAAAATAACTCAAACAGCTTCTTCGTTTTGCAGGTATCATTACACCCAAATTTTCCCTTCCAAATACAACACGCATTTACCCGACATTTTCACTCTTTCGCCTAACAACTCACAAAACAATTCGCCTTTGCGAGCAGAAATTTGGTAGGCGTGTAA
>CANGYA010000050.1 GCA_947457925.1 Cytophagales bacterium
AGAAAAATTATATCTGACCATAGAAAAATCTCATGCTGCGGATACGCCTCACGTTTTTCAACAAGGCTCACCGATTGCCCTTTTTGCTAACATAGAAGGCGAAAAAAAAGCCCCTTCGGAGGCTGGCGTAGTGGCGTGGGTGCATCAATCTACCATGAAAATAGCCCTTTCTTGCGAAGAATTGCCCGATTGGGTAGAAGATGGCAAGTTGGGCGTAGATATGTTGTTTGATGACAAAACGTACAGAGAAATGGAGGCTACTGTTAAGCAAATAGCCCAAGCCGATAAAAACAGAATGGCAGAATTAAGAGATATTTTGATAGGAAAACAAATAGCTAACTATAAAAAATTAAATTTTACTTTTGAAAATCCTGCGTTAAATGCGAAACAAAATTTGGCAGTACAAAAAGTATTAGAGGCACAAGACGTGGCTATTATCCATGGACCTCCGGGTACAGGCAAAACGACTACATTGGTAGAGGCTATTTTTCAGACCTTGAAAACAGAAAAACAAGTCTTGGTTACAGCAGCCAGCAATACGGCAGTAGATTTATTGACCGAAAAATTAGTCGCAAAGGGTATTTCGGTAGTGCGTATGGGCAACCCTGCACGTATCAATGAACAGCTACAAGTTTACAGTCTTGATGAACAAATAGCTCAACACAACCAATATAAAAACCTAAAGCAATACCGCAAAGATGCGGACAATTACCGCCAACTTGCCCGCAAATACAAACGAAATTTTGGGGCTGCTGAACGGGAACAACGCAAATTGTTGTTGCAAGAAGCCAAAAGTTTATTGACAGCAGCCCAAAAAATAGAGGACTATATTTTAGAACAACTACTTTCGCAAACCCAAGTCATTACGGCAACTTTGACAGGTGTAGCTACGCAATACCTCAAAAAACACCAGTTTTCTACGGTGTTCATCGACGAGGCAGCCCAAGCCCTTGAACCTGCGTGTTGGATACCTTTGTTGAAGGCACAAAGAGTAGTAATGGCAGGCGACCACTGCCAACTTCCGCCTACAGTCAAGTCTTTTGAGGCAGAAAAGAAAGGTTTGAGTAAAACTTTGTTTGAGCAAACCATTGCGAACCAACAACGCCTACAGCAAAACGTAGATGTGATGTTAGAGGTGCAGTACCGTATGCACAAGGCTATTATGCAGTTTTCTAACCAACAATTTTACAAAAACCGCCTACAAGCTGCCGAAAGTGTAGCCGATAAGCATTTGAGCAACGAACCAGATAATCCCTTATTGTACCAGCCTTTTGAGTGGATAGATACGGCAGGTTGTGGTTATTTGGAGGTGCAAGATGACGAAACAGCCAGCCTCAAAAATCCCGAAGAAGCAGAACTTTTGTTGGTACATTTGCAGCTACTTTGGAACAACTTAGCCCTTGATTTACAACAAAATATAGATTTTTCTATTGGGATTATTTCGCCTTACAAGGCACAAGTAAAACTCTTAGCGGAATTGGTGCGAAAATTAGATTTTGGTAGTCGGGTAAGTGTCAATACGGTTGATGGTTTTCAGGGACAAGAACGAAACGTCATCTATATTAGCATGGTGCGTAGCAATGATGTAGGTGAAATAGGATTTTTAAAAGATACCAGACGTATGAATGTGGCAATGACAAGAGCCAAACAAAAATTGGTCATGGTAGGCGACAGCAGTACATTAAGTAGTTTTGCGTTTTATGAAGAATTATTGCGATATGTGGAGCAGATAGAGGCGTATAGGAGTGCGTGGGAATTGTTGTAACAAAAAATAGCACTAATAGTTTTTACTGTTAGTGCTACTAAATTAGTGCTAAATTGTATTTTTTATGGATTTGTAAAAGCCTTTCGCACATGCTCATTAATCTTGTCAGATTCTACCAAACCATCTCTTAGTCTGATGATACGGTGAGCATAATTGGCAATGTCTTCTTCGTGTGTAACCATAATAATCGTATTGCCTTTTTGGTAAAGTTGGTCGAATAAATCCATAATTTCATGCGAAGTTTTGGAGTCCAAATTACCTGTAGGCTCATCTGCCAAAATAATACTTGGGTCATTCACCAATGCACGCGCAATAGCCACCCTTTGGCGTTGTCCCCCCGACAGTTCGTTGGGCTTATGTTTGGCACGGTTCGCCAACCCTACATTTTTTAAAGACTCAAAAGCCTTTTCTTCTCTTTCAGATTTGCTGTAGCCCGCATAAATCAAAGGTAGAGCTACATTATCTAAAGCTGTGGCACGTGGCAACAAGTTGAAGGTTTGGAAAACAAAACCTATCTCTTTGTTACGGATTTCAGCCAATTCGTCTTCAGACATTTGGCTCACGTTCTTTCCGTTTAGTATATATTCGCCTTTGGAGGGAGTGTCTAAACAGCCCACAATATTCATCAGCGTAGATTTACCCGAACCCGAAGGTCCCATAAATGCGACATATTCGCCTCTATTTACCGTAATACTTACGGACTTTAGGGCGTGGATAGTTTCCTCACCCATTACGTAGCTGCGTCCTATTTCTATGGTACGCATCACTTCTTTTTTCATGTTAGTTGCAGAGTTAGTAATGATTAAGTGCTGACGCACAATTAGTTAGTAATTTTTAGAAAACACTTTTGTTTTTAATCTTTTTCTTTTGCATTCTTTTTTGGTAGTCCTTCTCCCAGTTTTTTACTTCCTCTTTTGTCATATAAGAGGGACAAGTATCTTTTTTGCAAGCCACATTGCCTACCAAAACACCCAATACCAAAACAGTAATGATTTTTTTCTTCATTTTAAGCCGTTTTTATATCAAAATTCCACTAATTTACGTTCTATCTACAGTGTAAACAATTTTTTGCTATGAAAATTCTTTTGATGTGCTGTTATTGGGCTTGTTTTTTCTTTTCTACCTCTATTTTGTGGGGGCAGTCTTATATTGTGATGCAAGTGGTGGGCAAAGTAAGCCGACAATTAGGGCAAAAGGCAACCAATATTAACCAATATGACAAGCTAAAAACTACCGAAAAACTATCTTTTACGGACAGAAACGCCACCTTACGGGTTTTGTTGGGGACACAAGTATTTTCTATCAAGCCTCCCAATACTGCTGTTTGGAATCCTACGACCAAAACCTTAGTAACGACTTTAAAAGATGCCTTATTAGCTACGAACATTGGCAAAAACAGTAACAAACCTATGTTATTGTCATTAAGAGCCGAACAAAAAGAAGAAGATTTTGGGACTGAAGCAGAGTTCAAGGCTTTTATTGCAGCTTCGGACAGTGTAGTGCAAGCCAACCCAATGCTGTTTTATGCCAAGCCTTTTGTGATAATCGACGAATGGGTAGGTAGTGTACCCAAAGATATTTATGTTTTAGACCAAAAAAATTATTTCTTTTTAACCTTATCTTACAATGGACAAAACCTAAAAATTGTACTTCCTTCTCTTACAGGTAATAAATTTGTACTTAAACAAGAATTTTTAGCTAAAATAGGCATCACAGACTTTACTTTAATGAAAGATGTAAAATGGTGGTATTACGGTAAAGACAAAGAGGAGTTTATCCAAGATTTTTCGCCTATATTTCTATCTTCCAAAAGTCTAAGAAAAGAAGTGTTGCCTTTGGTGCAAGGATTACGAAAAGAGGGTAAGATGACACAGGCTATTGTAGATACATTGTACCAATATATCACAACCTTTTACGGTAACATCTCTAAAGATGTAGTAAGCCAATGGTACGATAAAAAATTCTAATTTAGAAAGGCTTGACTTTTTGCTTTTTCAGGCATAAATAATTGTAAAAAATTAACATAAAAGCTACAAGCAAAATTAGTTTTTTTAGTACATTTATTTCGGAGTCATTGTGTTTTACCTTCAACCTTAACCACTATTACCTATGCTTACTATTTTACTCAAAGTAGCCTTAGTAGTTTTACTCTACAGCTTATTGTTTTGCATCATTTTCTTAAAAAGAAAAGTGTCTTTAACTAAGATTAAAGAAAAATTTATCAGTAAAAAACAAACAGAACAAGATTTGAGAGCTTGGCTCAGCACACAACTTCCAGATGGTATTGGTTTGTTACCTCCTGAAAAAGAGAACCATCAGCAATCTACCCAAGAAAGCCCCGAAATTTTTGAGTAAAACAGCATTTTCAGACAATTTAGTTAGTACCCAACTAACAGACATAGAGTTAATTGTATTCTTTGTCTATTTGTTATTGTTTGTTGCAGCTACGTTGCCTACCTTTGCAAAAAAATCAGCTACGTATGTTACTCATTTATGTCCGTTTTCTTTGGTTTGCCTCCTTGTTGGGCTTCATTGCTACATTAGGTTTAGTCAATGTCTATTTGCCAAGTCATATTATTTTTACAATGGAAAATGTATTAGAATTTGGCTATGCTATTCCTCGTAATACATTCACTTACAGCGTATTAGCTTTTACAATATTTGTCAATGGCAGTTTGTTGGCTTTTGGAAATTTGTTCCGTTATTTGCCCAAAAGATATATCGTTGTCCCAGAAAAACAACAATGGTTAGCAACTATTGACAACCACAAAAGACTGGCAACGACCTTTAAACATTGGACAAAAGGTGTCATTACTTGTTTCAACTTATTTATTATATTGTTTGTAGTGTCTGTCTATAGTATGTATAATAATGTGAAAGCCAGCACTTCTTGGGGTTTTCTTTTTGTAGGCTGTTTGCTTGTCATGTGGTTGGTGTACTATCCTATTGTGTTTAAAACTACGGTAAAGGAGGAAAACTAAGATATTTATTACCTCACCCCCTACCCCTCTCCATTTGGAGAGGGGAGTTTTTACGTCAATATTGACCTTAAAAGGTCAAAAAAAGCCCCTCTCCAAATGGAGAAGGGTAGGGGGTGAGATAAATAGAATTACGCCTTTTATTACGCTGAAAAGATTAGAGAAAATACTACTAAAATTACTTTTTAATGGCAGCAAATATAGCTAAACTTACAAATTTACCATGCTGCACCTTACAATCTTGCATAGTACCTTCATGCGTAAAGCCAACCTTCAAAAGTAAATCTTTCGTAATTTGGTTGTTGGTATCAACAAAAGCCTCTATGCGGTGCAAGCCTAATTCCTCGAAGGCATAACCCATAATTTGTGGTAAAACTTCTGTCATAATTCCTTTATGCCAATGTTCTGGTGCTAACCAAAATTCTATTTCTGTTTTTTTGTTTTGCGTAGAAATATTGTAAAAACCACAAGCCCCCACCATTTCGGGCTGCGAATGATAACCAATGCCCCACCAAATTCCTTTTTGCTCCTTTAACAAGGCATCAAACCAATCTACTCGGAGGGCATCTTCTAAGGTATGAAACTCTACACCATAAAAACGTACTACATGATTTTGTTGCACAGGCACACCTTTAAGGGCTTTTTTAGTTTCCCCTGCCACGATGGGGCGTAAAGTAAGGCGTTGTGTTTTGATAAATGGATAGTTCATGGTTGAAAAATTAGGATAGTAATTTAACAAAAATATCAAAACGAATGGTAATCAATAAAGAAATGTAGAATTTGTTTGAGGAATTGAAGCCGTACATTTTATATTTAGTTATCCAAATCAATGTACTTATGACAACCAAATTAGCCAAAAATGCACACTGTTCTTATTGTGGGACAAAATTTGAGGAAGGATTAGCCTTTCCACGTAACTGCAAACACTGTGGTAATACTACTTATGCCAATCCTATTCCTGTGGCTGTAGCCTTAGTGCCTATTAACGGGGGTTTATTGACTGTAAGGCGAAACATAGAACCTCGAAAAGGGCTGTTGGCACTACCGGGTGGCTTTATAGATTTGGGCGAAAGTTGGCAGCAAGCAGCAGTTAGAGAGGTGCAAGAAGAAACAGGTTTGGTGATTGACCACGCGGAAATTGTATTGTTTGACACCTTGTCTGCACCAGACGGTACAGTTTTAGTTTTTGGCTTGCTGCAAACACAACAAAAAATAGCACTACCAGCTTTTGAAGCCAATACTGAAACGCAAGAACTCCAAATCATCACCCAAGCCCAAGAGTTGGCTTTTCCGCTACACACACAAGTTATGAAAAGATATTTTGGTAGTAAAGAACTTTCTTAGCAAAACTCACAGAAAACCTCCGATTATTTGTAGATAGATTAATTTTTAACCACTTTTTTGAAAAAAAAGCAAACTAAATTAAAAATAGGTTTGAAATTTGATTTACTTTTCTTAAAATTGAGTAATAAATAAGAAAATAGGTTGAATTTTAAACCTTTAAATTGTGTGTTATGAACAAACGGTGGTTATTTCCTTTTATCTTTTTGGCATTGCTGGCGGGCATAGGTGTTTTTTTGCCCTCCACCCCTTACGTTTTTGATACCTCCAAAATCAATGCAGGTGATACCGCATGGATGCTCACCGCCACAGGTTTAGTATTGTTGATGACACCCGGCTTGTCGTTTTTCTATGCAGGCATGGTACGTTTCAAAAACCTTATTTCTACTATGCTCCAAAGTTTCGTGGCTTTGGGTATTGTCAGTTTGTTGTGG
Organism: Cytophagales bacterium; assembly: GCA_947457925.1. Classification (GTDB taxonomy): domain Bacteria; phylum Bacteroidota; class Bacteroidia; order Cytophagales; family Thermoflexibacteraceae; genus JAAFKA01. Next base: position 6,519 of record CANGYA010000050.1, read on the forward strand.
GTAGTTTGCGGTTTTAGTTTGGCTTTTGGCGAAAGTATGGGCGGACTCAAAACAGGCATTATTGGCAATCCATTTACTTATTTTATGTTCCAAAACGTAACAGGGCTGCCCGTTGCAGAGTTTGCAGCTACTATTCCCTTTGCTCTTTTTGCCTTGTTCCAACTCAAATTTGCTATCATCACTCCAGCTCTTATCACAGGCGGTTTTGCCGAAAGAATAAGATTCTCAGCCTTTTTACTCTTTATTTGTTTGTTTTCTGTATTCATTTACGCCCCATTAGCCCATGCTACTTGGCATCCTAACGGTTTACTGCGGAATTGGGGCGTATTGGACTTTGCAGGCGGAACAGTCGTGCATATTTCCGCAGGTTTTGCAGCCTTAGCAGGAGCTATGTTCTTAGGAAAACGCAAGCAAATAGAAGATGAACCTTCTAACATTCCTTTTGTGATGTTGGGAACAGGTATGTTATGGTTTGGGTGGTTTGGCTTCAATGGCGGTTCTGCCTTAGGAGCAAACGAAACGGCTACCTTGGCGTTTTTGACGACCAACACCGCCTCCGCAGCAGCTATGCTCACTTGGTTATTCTTTGACGGCATCACAGGCAAAAGACCTTCGGCTATGGGAGCTTGTATTGGGGCAGTCGTGGGCTTGGTAGCTATTACCCCCGCAGCAGCTTTTGTAACCGTAGGGCAAAGTATCTTTATAGGTTTTACGGCAAGCATCATCAGTAATTTGGCGGTGCGTTACAAAAATAAAATAGGTTTGGACGACACTTTAGACGTTTTTCCTTGTCATGGCGTTGGTGGTATTGTGGGTATGTTGATGACAGGTATTTTTGCCAAAGATGTAGGCTTGATTTACGGACAAACACAAACTTTTACGTACCACCTCTTGGCGTTGGCTATGGTGAGTGTCTTTACTTTTGGCGGTTCTTATTTGTTATACATGATTACAGACAAGATTATCCCGATGCGTGTGGTAGCAGACAACGAAGAATTAGGCTTGGATTTGAGCCAACATAACGAAGTAGCTACCAAAATAAGCATCAACAGTGCTGTCAAAAAAGAACAAGAAGAATATGCAATGTAGTTTTTTTATTTGTTGTGAGTAATAGATGATTTACCTATGTTGTTGAACAGCATAGGTATTTTTTTGAAATTTTAACTAATAATGCAAAGCTAAATTCACGCATCTATTTAACTTTGCGTAGCTTGTTACTAACTACTGCTTGAAAAAACTTCTTTTCATATTTTTTGCTGTATTTTTTTGTCTGCAACTACTCAATTATGCTCCTGTTATTCGAGTGTGGCAGTATGTCATTCGGCATAAAGTAGAAAAAATGATAGCAAAAAACCTCACAAACGAATATTTGCATAAAATTACAGTCAGTAGCGCTGAAAAATTAACATGGGAAAAACCACAAAAAGATTTTTGGTACAAAGGCTATTTATATGATGTAGTGCGGACAACGCAAACCAAAGACAGCATTACTTACTATTGCCTCCAAGACTTAAAAGAAACGCAACTCCTCAAAATTTTTGCCCAAAAAGATAAAAATTCGTCTTCTACTACCGCCAATTCTATTCTTTCATGGGACTTTGCCAAAAAAGTAGTTTTATTAGATGATTATAAAATTTTGTTACCCCCTATTCCTTCTACCTATTTGTCTTGTACTATTGCCACTATAAGAGGGCTTTATCTTAATAGTTACGCCTTTTTACATTGTGGTATTGTAGATTTACCTCCTGAAATATAGTCTTTTGCCAATATTAGACGTTATTAAGATTTTGTAGCATAGACTTCATTCTTTGTTTTAATTACTTGATTAGCAATGTATTACAGGCACAGACTAAAGTCTATGCTACAGACCTTAATCACCTCTATTTATTAAAGATTAAATGCTCATTACAAAGGCTTTAGACTTTTGTAGTGCTTTTTGTCATTCACAAAAAAACGACTGTATCAAAAATGAAACTCAAAAATATATTTTTTGTGGTTGCTCTACTATTAGCAACTACGCTTAGCTACGCCCAAATGGTTACGTTGCGTGGTAAAACGACCTTGCAAGCTATTGCACAGGCGACTATTCAGACCCAGGATAAAAGCAAAACCGTAGTGAGTGATGCCAAAGGACAAGCCGATTTGACAGGATTTGCTGCTGATGCGGTATTGCATATTTATCATATTTCTTTTGAAAAATTGACGATTTCCAAAGCCAACATTTCAGAAGGGCAAATTATTTATTTGGCAGATAAAGTTTTTACGATAGACGAAATGGTGTTTTCTGCCAACCGCCAAATGGAATCGAAACAAGATATTCCGCATAAAATAGAGGTAATAGATGCCAAAGAAGTTGCATTTACCAACCCACAAACGGCAGGCGATATGTTGCGGAATACGGGAAATGTCTATGTACAAACTTCGCAATTTGGTGGTAGTAGCCCCATTATTCGTGGTTTTGAGGCAAACAAAGTAAGTATTGTGGTGGACGGTGTGCGTATGAACAACGCCATTTACAGAGGCGGACACCTGCAAAATGTCATTACGATAGACCCGTATATGCTCGAAAGAACAGAGGTTTTATTTGGCAATGGTTCTGTCATTTATGGTAGTGATGCCTTGGGCGGAGTAATGCACTTTTTTACACGCAACCCCGAATTGAGCAACAACCAAAAACCACTTGTCAAGGGCGGTGCTTTTTACAAATACGGTTCGGCAGCTAACGAAAATGTAATGAATATTAACCTCAATTTTGGACTAAAAAAAGTAGCCTTTTTAACTAATTTTACCCAAAAGAATTTTGATGATGTCATTGCAGGGACAAACAGACCAGACGACTACCCCGATATGTTCAAACGTGAGTTTTATGTAACTCGCAAACCCGATAATTCGGGAGATGTGGCAAATCCTGTAACGAATGTAAACCGCCAATATGGTTCGGGCTATGTGCAAAGTGATTTTACCCAAAAAGTATTATTCCAAGCCTCACAGTACACAAGATTTGTAGCTAATTTTCAATATTCTACCAGCTCCAATATTCCAAGAACAGATAGATTGGGCGAAGTAAGTGTAAATACAACAACAGGAGTAAGAACTCCAACCTTTGCAACTTGGGAATATGGACCTCAAAACCGTCTTTTTGGTAGTTTAAGGGCAGAGTTGGACAAGAAAAATGTAGTGTATGACAACGCCACTTTCATAGCCTCTTACCAAGACATAGAAGAAAGTAGGATTACCCGCAATTTTAATGCACCTACTCGCACCAGCCGAATAGAAAGAGTAAAAGTGTATGCTTTCAATGCAGATTTGCGTAAGACCTTAGCACTTCGCCACGAATTGCGTTATGGGGCAGAGGTGTACCACAATGACGTGCAATCTACCGTAGCAAGGTTCAATGTAAACACGAACACGCCACAAACAGGCGGGACTACTCGTTACCCCAATCAAGGCTCTGCGGTAACAGGCATGGCAGCTTACGCCAATTACAGTTGGGAGATGGGCAAAGAAAGAACAAATTTTGTGTTGAGTGGTGGTTTACGATTGAACTCTGTCAATTTGAGTGCAAAAGATGCCCGTTTTGCAGATGGCACTTATCCGTTTAGGTTCGATAATACCTTGAGCCAAAGCAATACGGCTCTGAATGGTTACATAGGTTTGGTGGCTTTGCCTCACAAAAACGTGAAAATATCGGGTATGCTTTCTACTGGTTTTAGGTCGCCAAATGTAGATGATGTAGGTAAAATATTTGAGTCGGCTGCTAATGTATCTGTAACCATTCCGAACCCTAACCTTAAACCCGAATACACAACTACGGGAGAGTTGAGTGTGGCGTACCAAATAGATAACAAATTATTAGTAGAAGGCACTACGTTTTACACCTTGTTTACAGATGCAATGGTAGTAAGACCCACTACCTATAACGGACAAACTACCGTACAGTTTGGTGGCAGACCAACGCCTATTCAATCTATGCAAAATGCAGCCGAAGCTAATATTTACGGTTTTCAAGGAACAATAAAAACAAGATTTACCAAATTTTTGTCCTTCAAAACCAACTTAACCTATACCGTAGGCACTGTAACGAAAGACCCTATTTTTACGAAAGACACGCCACTTGACCACATTCCGCCCTTGTATGGCATGACTTCTTTGTTATTTGAAGCAAAGAAAACCAAAATAGAATTGTGGTCTATGTATAACGGTTGGAAATATTTGGCAGACTACAGCCCTTCGGGGGAGGATAATTTGCAATATGCAACGCCAGACGGTATGCCTTCGTGGGTTACTTTCAATGTACGTGCCTCTTACCAAATCAACCGTTTTGTACAGGTACAAGGCAGTTTAGACAATATTTTTGATAGACACTACCGTTATTTTGCTTCGGGCATTAGTGCTGCGGGGCGAAATGCTACGGTGGCGGTGAGGATAACTTTTTAGGTGGTAGGAAAGTATCAAGATACACATCGAAAAGTGCTTTAAGAATAACAAGCACTAACATTTCTTTGAGAAATGTTAGTGCTAAGCAGTTTTTAGGAACTAAAAAAACAGTTAGTAACGCAACAAAAAATCTTACTTTCAGCCGAAAAACAGCAACAAGCATTGCTAAAAACGGTGAATGGTGTTTGTTTTAAATACTGTTTTTCATCTATTCGTGCTTTTGTTGGAAATAACTTGAAACAAGTAACAGAGGGGAGTGTATATGACGCTAATTTATTTTTATTGAGTTCTATAGTTGCAAGCCAAAGAGATATTTGGTATGAAACCAATGAGGGAATGATGAAACCATACCCCAATGAAGATGAACTCTACTTAACACCTGAGTTATATAAAGGTAAAACACAAGGTGAAATTATCGGAAAAGTGCATTTTGTAAATGACAATGATATAGACACAACTATTACAGTATCAATGAATTACAAAGTAAAACAAAGGTAAACAAAGCTAAGCTAATAATTGCAGAGTGTTTTTTGATAATTAACTTATGCAAACAACTACCAAAAGCAATTAAGTATAAAAAATACAGTTGGATTGTAAGGTGATTTCTTTGGTTTTACAAACATTTTACCTTTATTTGAGTGTACTTAAAGTCTTTTATTCCATACAGACGATTTGTACGACTATACTCTCCTTAAACCATTTGCTTTGTTTACTTATTCTGCCCATATATTTTTTTGGTTCTTGTGTTTTTGGTGCTTGTCTTTGCAAAGTACAGCTCAAAACATAGTAGATAGTTTATTGCAGAAATTGGTAACCACACCACAAGATACCAACCGAGTTTTATTACTGAATGATTTGCGTAAAAACTTAGCTAATTCCAAACCAATGCAGTCTTTTGTGTATGCAAAAGAGGCGGTAGAATTGGCAGAAAAACTCCAATTTACTAAAGGTTTAGCTGCAAGTTATGGCGGTTTAGGTTCTTTTTATAGGCAACAAGGTGATTATAGTAAAGCCACCGAGTATATGCTAAAAGCCCTACAGTTTTATGAAAAACTGGGCAAGTCTGCGGGCATAGCTGCTACTAATAATAATTTAGGTGTCTTATTTTATAGACAAGGCAACTGGGAAAAAGCATTGTACTATTACCACCACGCATTAGCATTGGTCAATGAAAAAGACTTGCCGAAACCTATGGCGGTTTATTTACTCAATATTGGCGAAGTTCATCAAGAGTTACATCAATATGATAGTGCTATTTATTATGAACAAAAATCTATAGAAATAAGCAAAAGACATGACATAGAAGAAAATATTGCGTATGCTTTGGGCATTATTGGGCAGGTTTATGCAGCCCAAAAACAGTATGAAAAAGCCCTACAATATGAATTAAAAGCCCTTAATGCCTTAATAAAAATTGACGACCAAGAAGGAGTTGCAGAGTATCAGGTAGATGTGGCACAAGTGTATTTGCACCTCAAAAAATATCACCTTGCCCAACAATATGCAGAGGCTTGTTTGACAACTGCCCGCCAAAACGGAAGCAAACAGTGGGCAAAAGAAGCCTACACAGTGCTGGCTCATATTGCCGAAACAGAACATCATTTCGAAAAAGCCTACGTTTATTTTAAACAAGCTACTTTACTCAAAGACTCTTTACTCAACGAAGGCAATAGCAAACGTATGGCACAAATGCAGATTTTATATGAAACAGACAAGCAACAAATAGAGATTGGTAACCTGAAAAAAGATAAATTGTTGCAAGATGAACAACTGAAGTTGCAACGCTGGTTATTGTATTTGGGTGGTTTAATAGGCGTGTTGATTACGTTTTTTGCGGTATATTTATACAGAAACAACCGCATTAAACAAAGAACTAACTTGTTGTTAGCCAAACAAAAACAAGCCATAGAAATACAAAATACAGAGTTGGCTACGCAACAAGAAATGATTTTGCTGAAAAATGCGGAACTGGAACAACAAAAAGAAGAAATGCAGGCTCAATCTGAAAACTTAATGCAAGCCCATGAAGAAATTTCTATTCAGAGAGATACTTTGGCAGAACAAAACGCAGAAATTAAACACAAAAACAATAACATAGAAAGTAGTATTCGGTATGCTCTCCGTATCCAAACGGCGTTTCTACCTACCAGAGAAACTATCCAAAAGGCTTTTCCATCTTTTTTTGTTTTTTACCGCCCAAGAGATATTGTGAGTGGAGATTTTTATTGGTTGTACCAAGATGATACCTACCGAATTTTAGCTGCTGCCGACTGTACGGGGCATGGTGTACCGGGGGCATTGATGAGTATGATGGGAAATACTTTGTTGAACCAAACAGTACAAGATAGACAAATCGTACAACCTAATAAGATTTTAGATGAACTGCACAAAGGTATTCGCAAGGCTTTGAAACAAGATGATACTGAAAATAGAGATGGCATGGACATCAGTATTATTACCGTTGAACACACGCCAACAGCTACCAACTTGCAATTTGCAGGGGCAAATAACTCTATCATTTTGTTCTTAAATGGAGAGTTACAAGAACTTAAAGCCGATAAACTATCTATTGGAGGTTTACAATTAGAAGAAAATAGAGCCTTTAATTTACAAAATCTTGTGATTATGCCTACCGATAAAGTTGTTTGTTATTTGTATTCAGATGGTTTCCAAGACCAATTTGGTGGACAGCAAAACAGGAAGTTGGGCAGAGCTAAGTTCAGAGAACTAATAGGTAATTTACAACAACATAGTCTTGTGCAACAAGGCGAAGAAATTAGTCTGTTCTTTGAAGAATGGCGTGGTACAAATGACCAGATAGATGATGTAATGGTGATTGGGGTAGAACTACAAGAAAAATAAAAAGATAATCACTTCAATTAAGTTTAGAACTACTATGATAGAAAAAAACAACCCTAAAATCATTAGGGCATGGACAATGTACGATTGGGCAAACTCCGCCTATAATTTGGTGATTACCTCGACCATTTTTCCCATTTACTATAACCAAGCTACCCGTAAGGCTTTCGGTGGTGAAACCGTAGAGTTTTTAGGTATGAACATAGAAAATACGGTGCTTTATACCTACGCCATTTCTTTTGCCTTTTTAGTGGTGCTTATCATGTCGCCACTGTTGGCGGGTATTGCAGATTTTGGAGGGCGGAAAAAGTTGTTTATGCAAATTTTTTCGTATTTAGGGGCTTTTGCGTGTATGAGTTTGGCACTATTTACTGGCGAAAATATAGAGTTTGGTATCAGTATGGCGGTGCTTGCCATGATGGGCTACGCAGGTAGTTTGGTGTTTTACAATGCCTTTTTGCATGACATAGTTACTCCTGACCAAACCGACAACGTGAGTGCAAGAGGTTATTCTATGGGCTATATTGGCAGTGTGATTTTGTTCATATTGAATTTGATAATGATAAAAAACAAAGAATTGTTCGGGATTACAGACGGACAAGCTGCCCGTTTGTCTTTTGCGACTACGGGGCTTTGGTGGATTGGTTTTGCCCAAGTCATGTTTTTTGGTGTGCCAGAAGTACGAAAATCTGTGCAGTTTACTAGCAAAATGATAACGAAAGGCTACCAAGAATTATTCAAAGTTTTGGGGCAAATTCGCCAACAAAGTACAATACAAACGTATTTAGTGGCTTTCTTTTTCTATAACATGGGCGTACAAACCATTATGTTATTGGCTGCAACTTTTGGCGAAAAAGAACTGCACATGGAAAGTAACCAACTGATAACCACTGTATTAGTGTTACAATTAATTGCGGTGGCAGGTTCTTTTGCCTTTGCGTGGGTGTCTAAAAAGTACGGCAATAAAATCGCCATTATTACAATGTTGGTTATTTGGATTGGTGTCTGTTTGGCTGCCTACAAAGTTACTACGTCCAACGAATTTTATGCCTTGGCGGTGGTCATTGGTCTGATAATGGGTGGCATACAATCTTTGTCCAGAGCTACTTATTCCAAATTGATACCCGAAAATACACATGATTCTGCCTCTTATTTTAGTTTTTATGATGTAGTAGAAAAAAGTTCTATTGTCTTAGGCACTTTTTGCTATGGTTTGTTAGAACAACTTACAGGCAGTATGCGTAACAGTGCTTTGCTGTTAGGCTTGTTCTTTTTAATTGGTTTGGTGATTATGAATAGAGTGGTTTCTCCTGCGTTGAAGGGCGAAAAGTAATAGAGTTTGTGAATAACTCCTTTTTAGCCCTCCCTGTGGGCGGTGCGACGTTTCGCAGGGTTGGGTGGGGCTATAGCAAAAAATTATTCATAAACTCTAATAAATAATTGAAAATCAATTATTTAGATTAAAAAAATATCAACTAATTAGTTACTCTTACCTATATGCAATACCAAGTAGATAAAAACAGAAGCATTACCTTACTCGACAATCAATTTCAGGTTGATAACATAAAGACAGGTACACAACGTCTAATAGGCTACGAAGAAATTAAAACCATTAACTTACGCTATTTTAGTAGAGGTAGAAGTAGAAATTTGTTGAGTGTAGGTTCTTACACTTGCACTATCTTTTTCTACAATCAAGAAAAAATTACTATTCAAAATTTATCCATTGACTATTGGACAGGTGTAAAACGCAATGCTGCCTACATCAAACTCGTCAAACTTTTACATGAAAAAACGGCTCATCTACTCGTTGATTTTTACACAGGCAGAAAAAATTTGAAAAAACAGTTACTGATTAGTTGTCTTAGCTGGATTTGTTTCGTTATTTTCTTGTACTATTTCAACGTGGTTGTGGGTGGTATTGCAACTGTCTTTATGTTATCCAATACTTGGAAAATTTTTCGGTATGAATACCCCTTTAGTTATTTACCTACTGATATTCCAATACGATTTTTACCTTTACCGTAACAATAATTTATAGCATTACCACTTGTTTAAACCTCCCAAAAAATAAAATCCCCACAAACTTTTTCAATATTTATAGGGATTTAAAAACATTACATTCAATTAAGCAGGCAAAGCATACAACAGCACCGAAAAATAGTGAAATATACCGCCCAACATCACAAATACGTGCCAGATAGCGTGGTGATAAAATAGGCTTTTCCAACGGTAAAAAATTACGCCTATGGTAAATGCCAAACCACCAGCCACCAATAACCATAAACCACCTGTAGCTACTTTTTGGGTCATGGGCTGTACCGCCACAATGACTAACCAACCCAAAACAACATAAATAACCAAAGATAGTTTCTCGAAACGTCCCATAAAAAATATTTTGAAAAATAACCCTAAAATAGCAATGCCCCAAACCACAAAAAACAGATTTTCTGCCCAAGTCCCTGCCATTGTTACCAGCGTAAAGGGTGTGTAAGTGCCTGCTATCATAAAGTAAATACCAATATGGTCAAATTTTCTCAACAATAATTTAGTAGATGGTTGTTGAAAATAGTGATAGAGTGTAGAAGCTGCAAATAAAAACGTAATACCTATGCCATAAATGATGTACGACACCAACAAAGTAGTGTGTTGCATAGTAAGGGCTTTTTGCACCAACAAGACAGTGCCAATAATACTTAGTATAACTGCAATGCCATGCGAAACGGTGTTAGCTGCCTCGTCTTTGGGTAATTCTTTCAATAATTTACGCATCGTTTGATAGTTTAATAAACAAAGTAATGAAATAAAAACACTAACCCTATAAAGGAGCTAAACCTTCATAGGGTTAGTGCTTAGTCTATAAATATAACAAGTATTTATAGCATTAACAAGTGAATTTACTAGTAAGTTATATAGACAAAAGAGGTGTAATCTTTTCAAAAGATTACACCTCTGTATCATTTCTTTAACACTACCGTTTTTTATGCAAAAGCAGGAATACCTGTAATTTCTTTGCCTAAAATCAACAAATGAATGTCGTGTGTACCTTCGTAAGTTACCACAGATTCGAGGTTCATGCTATGACGCATAATAGAATATTCGCCTGTGATACCCATACCGCCCAACATTTGGCGTGATTCTCTGGCTATTTCTAAGGCAATTTGCACACTGTTGCGTTTTGCCAAAGAGATTTGAGCTGTAGTAGCTTTGCCTTCATTGAGCAACATACCCAAACGCCAACAAACTAACTGTGCTTTTGTGATTTCTGTAAGCATTTCTGCCAATTTCTTTTGTTGTAATTGGAAAGAAGCAATAGGCTTACCGAATTGTTGTCTTTCTAAGGTATAACGGCGAGCCGTATCGAAACAGTCCATAGCAGCACCCAAAGCACCCCAAGAAATACCATAACGAGCAGAGTCTAAGCACATCATTGGTGCACCCAAACCAGATTTGTTCGGCAATAAGTTTTCTTTTGGCACTTTCACGTTGTCAAATACCAATTCGCCTGTGCAGCTTGCACGCAAAGACCATTTGTTATGAGTCGTTGGTGTGCTGAAACCTTCCATGCCACGTTCAACGATTAAGCCATGAATACGACCTTCTTCGTTTTTCGCCCATACTACCGCCACGTCTGCCTCTGGTGCATTAGAAATCCACATTTTAGCACCGTTGAGCAAATAGTGGTCGCCCATGTCCTTAAAGTTGGTTTCCATGCCACTTGGGTTAGAACCATGATTAGGTTCTGTCAAACCGAAACAGCCCAACCATTCGCCACTTGCCAATTTAGGTAAATATTTTTTGCGTTGTGCTTCACTACCAAATTTGTAGATAGGGTACATGACCAAAGAACCTTGCACAGAGGCAGTCGACCTCATACCAGAGTCGCCTCTTTCTATTTCTTGCATCATGATACCGTAAGAGATGTAGTCCAAACCACCACCACCGTATTCCACAGGGATTGTGGGACCGAAAGCACCAATATCACCAAATTTCTTTACGATAGGCGAAGGGAAAATATTGTGTTCTGCACAATACTCGATGATAGGAGAAATTTCTTTTTTCACAAAATCACGCATTGCACTGCGAATCATCTTGTGTTCTTCTGTCAGCAGGTCATCTATGTTATAGAAGTCGGGAGCTTCGTACATATCTTGTGCATTTCTGCGAGGAATTTCGCCTGTAAATTTGTGTACCCCGTTTACGCCGTTTTTGTGCATATCCAATACAGTTGCCATATTCTATGTCGTTGTTTATGGTGTAATTTGATTATTTTGGCTACAAAATTACGGAAAAGAATTGGTAAAATAGTGGTGTGGAGTGCATGAAATCCTACTTTTTTTGTGGGTGGTTTTCGCCTAATTCTCTAACCGAAAAGCAGCTGTACCCTATTCCATTCCTTCTTGTAAATGAACCAAATAGCTACTGTCATTTACACTAAACATAAATTCATATACAGCACCCAAACCATTAGCTTGAGCATTGGTAAAAAGTTTTTGTGTTGCTTTTTAGCGTAATAATTCACCCTCAATCTTCATACAAATCTTTAGGAACACAGACGACACAGATTACGCAGAAAAACACAGATTTTAAATTTATTGCTTTTCTTTGGCTATTTAACAAATCTTTTGACACAAAAAGCACCCCACAAAGAACGGAAAACACAAGGGGCTTGTTACTTTTGTACGAAACAAAAGACCCTTCGCCTCTTATGAAAAGAATATTATTCCTACTTTTTTTATTCAGTAGTTGCTCTACACAAGCACAAATTGTGAATCCTGCTAAATGGGCTGCCTCTTTTGCCAAAAAAGAAGTTGCGGTAGGCAGTACGATTGAAGTCCTTATTTCGGGCAAAATAGACAAAGGTTATTACATCTATGCTGCCGATTTAGACCCTAATTTGGGACCTTTGCCTACAGTCATCAAATTTACGCCACATAGTTCTTATGAATTGGTAGGCGGTTTACAATTTGACACACCCAAAAAGAAATTCGACAAAATTTGGGACGGAGAGATAAAATATCACACCGAAAAAGTAGTTTTTCGCCAAAAAATAAAGGTAATAAGCCCCAATATACACGTAGCTGGCACTATAGGCGGGCAAGTCTGTGATGAAGGAACTTGCGTGCCTTTTGACGAGGAATTTAGTTTAAAGGACTTGGTAGTCAAAGAAAATCCTGCACAAAAAGAAAACCCTACTAACAACGCAACAACTCCGAATGTAACTACGCCAACAGTTACCCAAGACACTGCCCAAACCGCCAAAGACAGCACACCTGTAGCCACCAAAGACACGACTTCGCAACCTGCACCCACGCCGATTGCCGTTACGCCTACTCCCGAAGCACCTGCCGAAGAAAGTTGGTGGGCATTTATATTAAGTGCCTTTTTGGGAGGTTGTTTGGCTTTCCTTACACCTTGCGTGTACCCTATGATACCAATGACCGTAGCATTTTTCACCAAAAAAGCCGAAAGCCGACAAAAAGGATTGCTACAGGCTTTTGTGTACGGTGCGTCTATCATTGGTATTTTTACACTGATTGGCGTGATTTTTTCGTTGATTTTCGGGGCAGATGCTGCCAATATTATTGCTACACATTGGTTGCCGAACCTCTTGTTTTTTGCTATTTTCATGTTCTTTGCAGTGTCGTTTTTTGGGGCATTCGACATTGTGTTACCACATAGTTTTGTGAACAAAATAGACGCAATGTCTGAAAAAGGTGGGTTTATTGGTGTTTTCTTTATGGCTTTTACCCTTGTCATTGTGTCTTTTTCTTGTACGGGACCTATTGCGGGTAGCTTATTAGTATTGTCTGCCAATGGCGAAATAGCAAAACCTGTTGTGGGTATGGTGGCGTATTCGGCTGCATTTGCCATTCCGTTTACGTTTTTTGCATTGTTCCCTTCTATGTTACAAAGTTTGCCGAAGTCTGGCGGTTGGCTCAATTCCGTAAAAGTGGTCTTGGGTTTTGTAGAAGTTGCCTTAGCTCTCAAATTTTTAAGCACCGCAGACCAAGTGTATCATTGGAACATCTTACCTCGTCAGTTGTTTTTGGCTATTTGGATAGTGCTAACTTTCCTAATGGGCTTTTATTTGTTGGGCAAAATCCGTTTGCCACACGACAGCCCCGCTGATAAAATAGGCGTAGGCAGGTTGTTTTTAGCCATTCTTACTTTCACTTTTGGCGTGTATTTGTTGCCCGGTATGGTAGGTTCGCCACTCAAAGCCTTGTCGGGTTTTTTACCACCACAAAGTAGCAATGAATTTGACTTAACAACTTTGACCGTAAGCAATGTAAATAACAATACTGCAACGCAAAAAACGGTAAAATACGGTGATAAATTTAAGTTGCCACATGGTTTACAAGGTTATTTCGACTACCAAGAAGCCTTAGCTGCTGCCAAAGCCCAAAACAAACCTTTATTCATAGACTTTACGGGGCATGGCTGCGTAAATTGTAGAGAAATGGAGGCAAATGTATGGTCTTCGCCAGAAGTATTGAAAAGACTGCAAAATGATTTTGTAATCGTAGCTTTATATATAGATGATGTAACAGAATTACCTGAAAATGAATGGATTGTGTCTAAATATGACGGCAAAACCAAGAAGACTATAGGCAAAGTCAATGCAGATTTTCAGATAACAAGGTTTAATAAAAACTCACAACCTTACTACGTGATTTTAGACCACCAAGAACAGTTATTGGTAACGCCCAAAGGATACGATTTGAATGTGGGCAATTTTGTAGCCTTTTTGGACGAGGCAAAGGCTGCTTTTGAAAGTAAGCAATAAAGTTAGCAAGAACTTGTTTTATACTCTAACACCGCAAGGGCTTGAAGCCCTTGCGGTGTTTAAGTCCACCTTTACTATTTACTACAAGCATAAAATCATAACTTTTGTGAATAAGTTTGAAAAGTAGGTGCTAAACACTAATTTTGCAGCCCTAAAATCAAAAGTAAACCCATGAAAAAACTATTTTCTTTCCTCGTGTTACTTGTTTTAGTTGGATTGGTGGCTTGTAACAGCACCAAAACAGACGAAAACACAAACACTGTGAGCAATGCTCAATTAGATTCTTTGTTGAATACCAAACCAGATTGGAATGATAAAAAGGTCATCAGAGATGTGATTAACAAGTATTATATGGAAAACGTCTTTATGTTGAACCGTACTGCTTGCCCTTATGTCGACCAAGCCGAAAACAAAGAGATTTACTTTGAAATGCAAGAAATCTGTACAGATAGTTTATTTGTTACATCAGACTATAATGCCTACGTTACGGTAAAAGCAAAAGACCAAGCTACCAAAGATAGTTTGCTATTAGACTTCAAAGTTTTTTGGAATACACCCCAAAAAATGTCTGATACTTTGAAGCCACACTTGGCATTAGAAAATATTTATTTGCGTAAGAAAAACAAGGCAACCAGATACGTTTGGAAAAAAGGTGATAAGTTTTGGGAAAGAGTGGCTACTGCCAACAAACCTGCTATGTAAACTTCAATAGCTTTTTGTTAATGACTTACCAAAGTGTAATTTGATTCATCAAATTACACTTTTTCTTTATTACTATCCCAAACTTTTTACTTTAACATTTATTTACACTTCTGCACGATATTTGTTAGAGTCCAATAAAACACAGCCAAAGCTATGAGTAACAGTTATGCGAATATCAACCACCAAGAATTTCCTGTTGTAACCGTTACATTTTACAATGAAACGCCAAGTACGACAGAGGTCAAGGCTTATCTCCAAGAGTTAGAAGATTTGTATTTATGTGGCGAAAAGTTTGTGGTTATTTTTGACGTTTCGCACATCAAAAATATCCATTTGGAAACACAGCAACAATATGTAGCATGGTTAGAAAAACACCATAAAACCATTCGCAAGTCTGTAGTAGCCAATATCTATGTTTTGCCGTCTTTGGTACAACGCACTATGTTCAGTGGCTTTTGTTTTGTTAAACGTCCATTTGTCCCTTTTCAGGTTACTAAAACGGTGGAAGAAGCCCAGCAAATAGCCCAAGAACTATTAGGGCTTGACAAAAGAAATAAACCTATCATTCCTTTAGAAGAATTTACAGATATGTAAGGTTAAAGTTTACACCCAATAATTTTCCCTTCATCACTTACACTGTTTGTGGTCAATATTGTCTAAATTGTAGCTAAATTCACTACAAGCAATATTCACAACATGGACAGTATCATCACGTTTTTCGAGCATATCCCCAGCACCTACCGAGCAGCTTTATTGGTAGGGGGTATCGTCTTTTTTTGGGCTATCGAGGGTATTATCCCTCTGTTTTCATTCAGGTACGACAAACTCAAACACGCAGGACTCAACGTATTTTTTACCCTCACTACTGCCGTTATCAACCTATTTTTTGCTGTGCTTATCCTAAAAATTAGTGATTGGACGGTGGCTAACCAAGCAGGTGTACTGTATTTGGTAGAGTTGCCTTTGTGGGCTTTTACGTTGGTTGGCTTGTTGGTTATGGATTTGGTAGGAGCATATTTTATTCATTGGTTAGAACACCGAGTAAAATTGATTTGGGGCTTTCATGTCATTCACCACACAGACCAAGAAGTAGATGTAACTACCGCCAATCGCCACCACCCCGGAGAAAGTGTGTTGAGGGCTTTGTTTACGTGCATAGCTGTAGGCGTTACAGGTTCTCCTATGTGGCTCGTGATGTTGTACCAAACCTTATCTGTCCTTTTTTCGCAGTTCAACCATGCTAATATTAACTTGCCAAATTGGTTAGATAAATGGGTAAGTTGGGTCATTGTATCGCCGAATATGCACAAAATTCACCACCATGATTGTTTGCCTTACACAGACAGCAACTACGGTAATATCTTTGCCATTTGGGACAGAGTTTTTGGCACGTATAAAACTATGGAAGTACAAAAAAAATTACACTACGGTCTGGATACTTACTCCACAGAAAAAGAAGCAAATGATTTGCTAACCTTACTCAAAATTCCATTTCAGGCTTATAGAAGTCCACATGATAAGAAGAATATAATCAAAAGGAAGTAATTAAGGAAAATTACATAATATCTGTAGAACGGACTTTAGTCCATTGTTTAATACCAAAGCAAGTATTTTTTGCACAAAAACCTATTCTTTTTGTGCAAAACACTCCAAAACGGACTAAAGTCCGTTCTACAGTTGGCATTACGCAACTTACGTTAGTTACCTACTTTTCATTTTCTGCCTTATACAAAATAGCTTCTTTCACAAAACGTACAAATAAAGGGTGCGGATTCAATACCGTACTCTTAAGTTCTGGGTGAAACTGTACGCCCACAAAATAACGGTGATTTTTAATTTCCACAATCTCTACCAAACCCGTATCAGGGTTAATGCCCGTAGGAATCATACCCGCCTTCTTAAATGCATCCAAATAGTCGTTATTAAACTCATAACGGTGGCGGTGTCTTTCGGCTATCATCTTTTGACCGTAGGCATTGTACGCTAAGGAGTCTTTTTTGAGTTCGCAGTTGTACGCACCCAAACGCATAGTTCCGCCCTTGTTTTCTATGTTTTTCTGGCTTTCCATCATAGCTATCACAGGGTTCGGCGTGTTGGGGTTGGCTTCTGTAGTGGTAGCATCTGCAAGCCCTAATACGTGGCGAGCAAAATCTATGACAGCACACTGCATACCCAAACAAATTCCGAAAAATGGAATGTTATTTTCTCTGGCTATTCGCACTGCTTTTATTTTACCTTCCAAGCCTCTTTCGCCAAAACCGGGAGCAACCAAAATAGCATCATATTCTTTCAGTTGTTCTTCTGCTCCGTCTTCGGCTATTTTTTCGGCTTTTATCCAATTCAAATTTACTTTACATTCATTGGCTGCTCCTGCGTGTGTAAATGCCTCATTAATAGACTTGTACGCATCTGGTAACTCTACATATTTACCTACTAAGGCAATATTTACTTCGGTAGTTGGGTTTTTGAGTTTTCCCAAAAACACTTTCCAATCTTCTAAATTGGGTTTATTTTCCGAAGGCAAGCCTAATTTTTCTAATACAATCGTATCTAATTTCTCTTTTCGCATCAACAAAGGCACATCATAAATAGACGGTGCGTCTATAGCCTCTATCACAGAGTTTTGCGGTACGTTGCAGAACAAAGACAGTTTTTTACGCATATCAGGCGTAAGAGGCATTTCACTACGGCACACCAAAATATTAGGCTGAATCCCCGCCTCCAACAACATTTTTACACTGTGTTGTGTAGGTTTTGTTTTCAATTCTCCCGCAGTTTTGAGGTAAGGCAGTAGAGTTAAGTGTATGACAATCATGTCGTTAGCTCCCAAATCCCACTTCATTTGGCGTACAGCCTCTATAAACGGCAATGCCTCAA
>CANGYA010000051.1 GCA_947457925.1 Cytophagales bacterium
AATGCGAATGCTGCCATTCGCAAAAAAATATGGGAATTTCTCAAATATGACGAAACTTTAACAGGCTTAGAGGATTTGGATTGGGCAAAAAGAGCCTTAATCTTAAAATATAAGTTGGCGTATAGGTCAGATGCCGTCATTGTGCATATTCACGAAGAAACTCCCGAAAGAACCCTGAACAGATACCGCAGAGAGGCAATAGCCTACCGCCGAATTTTCCCCGAAGCACACTTTTCGTTGTGGGATTTTTGTTATTTGTTTCCTGCCAATGTCCTCAGTGATTGGTTTCATGCAGCCCAACAAGGCGTATTTTGGCAAGAATGTAAAAATATTTTTATCTTTAGGCTCATGCAGTTTTGGGGAACTTACAAAGGCTACCAACAAAAAGGCGAAGTAAGCCAACTACTCAAACGCCGTTTTTATTACCCCAACAAAATTTCGGATAAAATTACAATTTTGAGATAATATTTTAACCCCCCTCTCCAAATGGAGAGGGGGCAGGGGGTGAGGTTTTATGTAAGCATAGCCCCATCAATCTGTATTACTTGTCCAGAAATGTAAGTGGACATATCAGAACCTAAAAATGCACAAAGGTCTGCTACTTCTTCGGGTTTACCGCCACGTTTCATAGGGATACCGTCTTTCCAACCTTCTACTACTTTTTGGTCAAGTTTGGCAGTCATTTCTGTTTCAATGAAACCGGGTGCAATGGCATTGCAACGAATATTTCTTGAGCCTAATTCCAACGCCACAGATTTTGTAAAGCCAATAATGCCCGCCTTCGAAGCAGCGTAGTTGGCTTGTCCTGCATTGCCTTTGATACCCACTACCGAAGTCATGTTGATAATAGAACCAGATTTTTGTTTCATCAAAATCTTAGCGGCAGCTTTAGTCAAGTTGAAAACAGATTTTAGGTTTACATTCATTACGCTGTCCCACTGTTCTTCACTCATACGCAACAACAAGCCGTCTTTGGTAATGCCCGCATTGTTGATAAGTATGTCTAATGTAGAAAAATCTGCGGTGAATTGTTGGATAAGAGCTTCCGCAGCAGCACCTTCGGCAGCATCAGAACGGTAGCCTTTTGCTTTTATACCAAAAGCCTCTAATTCTTTGACCAAAGCCTCGCCTTGTTCTACACTCGAAAAGTAGGTAAAACCGACATTCGCACCCATTTCTGCGAAACGAAGGGCTATAGCTCTGCCGATACCTCTTGATGCTCCTGTAATAAGGGCATTTTTGCCTGCAAGTAGTTTCATATTGTTAGTTGTATAAAAAGCATTGATAATCTAAAATAAAAGTATTTTTTGCAGAATAAGGCTTAAAGATGTAATCTTTGAAAAAAGATTACATCTTTAAGCAAACTACTTTTATTCGTAAAATATATAAAATTAGTGCTAAACTCTATAGCCTACCATAAAAAAATAGCACGGTAAGTGTGCTTGCCGTGCTACATTTTTTGGGGCTTAGTCCCATTTCAATTCTTCGCTGACACTCTCCAATTGCTCGTCATCTTCTTTGCGGTCAAATTGAGAGAAATCTACATCTGGCATCAAATCACCTTTTACATGGGCAACTGCTTCTTGTAAAGCCTCTAAGAATTTGCCGAAGTCTTCTTTGTATAAGAAAATTTTGTGTTTTTCATATACAAAACCGTCATCACGCATTCTTTTCTTACTTTCTGTAATCGTGAGGTAATAGTCATTGCCTCTTGTCGATTTTACATCGAAGAAATACGTTCTTTTACCAGCTCTCACTCTTTTAGAGTAAATTTCTTCGCCTTCTACAAATCTGTCTTTGTTATCTTCCACTGTTCTATCTGTTAAATGTTGAATAGCTGGCTGCAAAATTACATCTTTTAGCATATAAAGCAAACAAGTAGAAAACTATAATTTGAAAGAAAAAGCTCTATAATTTTTTTTACTATTTTCGTGTTTTATTCCTTTTAGGCACTTATATTGTGGCAAATGAAGTATCCGACCTATCCTTTATCACGAAAACGAATTACGACCATGCTATTCCGAAGCCTTTGCCTGACGGTCTTAGGTATGTTGCTTACGATAGGAAAAGACCGTCAATTAGAACTTTTTAACAAGAATAAAATTGTTAATCAACCTTTACACGAAATTTGCCAAAAGCAATTTTGTCAATCTCGTATCGACTCTCTGATGAACAGATTAGCTGATTCTAAAATGTTCAACGGTGTGCTTTTAGTTGCAGAACAAGGCAAAGTCGTGTATAAAAAGGCTTTTGGGTGTGTCCGCAAAGACACTGCCCAACAGTTTGATACGACTTACTGTATGCAGTTGGCTTCTGTGTCCAAACCTATTACGGCGATTGGCGTTTTGATTTTGGTAGAACAAGGTAAGTTGTCTTTGGAAGACGACATCAAAAAGTGGTTTCCCAAGTTGCCCTACAAAAATATTACGGTCAAAAACTTGTTGCAACATACTTCTGGCTTGCCCGACTACATCAATGATGCTTATGTTTTTCACAAACACATCAAAAACAAGCAAAAAATCATGGACAACCAAGATTTGATAGACTTGTTGGAAAAGAAAAAAATTCCCTTGATGTTTACCACAGGCAAAAAGTTTGGCTACTCGAATACAGGCTATGCGTTATTGGCTACGATTGTAGAGAAGGAGTCTGGTATGACTTTTCAAAGTTATATGAAAAAGTATGTCTTTGAACCTGCTGATATGAAACACTCTTTTATTTATGATAAAAGCCGTACAGACATAGCATTAATACGTAAAGATTATCGTGAAGGCATTGTAGGGGCAAAAAATGTGTACTCAACCGTAGATGATTTGTTGAAGTTAGACCAAGCTCTGTACCAAGAGAAGTTGTTGAAAAACAGCACTTTGCAGTCTGCCTACGCACACGGACAAACCAACAAAGCCGAACAGTTTGAGTATGGTTTTGGCTGGAGAATTAAGAGTTCGGACATGGGCGACAGGCTGATTTACCACAGAGGACTTTGGGAAGATGCCAACCCTATTTTTGTACGTTTCGTAGATTGTAACCGTACCATTATTTCTCTCAATCACCCTACTCGTTATAGTCATTGGTACGTGGTGGGCGAAGTGGAAAAGATTTTGAATGAAAGTAATAGTATTTGTAATAGTTTATAGTCAGCAATCATAGTAGAAATTGTAACATAGACTTTAGTCGGTGGTTTAATTTTATGATAATCAATAAATTAATTTCACAGATTAAAGTCTATGTTACAAATTTTAATAACTTCTATTGAACAGCAAAAAACTTTTCATGAAAATTGACTAAATACAATTCTTTCACAGCCCTCGTGAGTGCGGTGTAAATCCAACGCAGCAATTCTATGTTTAGCATATCTTCTTTCAAATACCCTTGTTCTACAAACACAACTTCCCATTGCCCGCCTTGTGCTTTATGGCAAGTCATAGCGTAGGCAAATTTTACTTGTAGGGCATTCAAATACTGGTCTTTGCGTATGGCTTCGGCTCTTTCTCTTGGTTTTTGCATATCGGCATAGTCATGGGCTACGGCTTCATACAGTTTTTTGTTGTCGGCAGTGGGCAAATTAGGCTCGTAACTATGTAGGGTGTTTAGGTGAATTTTTGCCTCAAAAGGTGGGTGTTCTGGGTAATCTACCAACTGCAAAACTACTTGGGCAAAACGAAAACCATACATTTCCTCAAAACGCATCACTTTTTTGATTTGCACAAATTCGCCATTTGCCAAAAACACCGCAGGCGAATCATTCGGCAACCATGTATAATTATTGCGAACTATCAACAAATAATCTCCTGATTCTATTTCACTTTCTAAGTGGTGAATCTGTTTGCGAATATATTGGTTGTATTGTGTGGCAGTTTTGTTGCTTCGGCACACCACAATCGTATTTTCTATGCCTACTTTTTTGTACGCATACCGCAGCCCATCTTCCAATTTTTCGCCTGTCATGCGGTACATATCTCTGTAGCCTTTGGTCATGAACTGGATAGCTAAATTTTTGGTAGCTATTAGGTTTCTGATGTGCGTAGCATTTTCCAAAATGCCCGACTTTTGTTCCTGACGCATGACTTCGGTCAATATCATTTCGCCTGCTTGCAAATGAAAATTTCTCCGCAAATAACTCGTATCTAAGGCAGGACTCAAGGGCTGCCCTACAGGTGGCAGCTGTGCGGTATCGCCAATTAAGAGTAATTTATTATTAAGTGTTTCATTTTCAAATACATAGCCGATTAAATCTGTTAAAAGTCCTGTGGAATAACTGTCACTTTCGTCGCCTATCATAGAGGCTTCATCTACAATAAAAATAGTGTTTTTGGCATAATTTGCGGTCAATTCAAACACAAATTTGCCTGTATCTGTGGTGGCACTGCGGTAAATGATGCGGTGTATGGTAAAGGCTTTTCGTTCTGAATAGCCCGAAATGACTTTGGCAGCCCTGCCTGTAGGGGCTAACAATACAGTTTTGTACCCATAATCTTTGAGGATTTTCACCAATAAACTCACGACAGTTGTTTTGCCTGTACCTGCGTAGCCTTTCAGCACGAAAGTTTGGCGAGGGGTCGTATTGTCTAAAATGAAATTGTCCCACAACCTAAACAGTAGTTCTTGGCTGGGCGTAGGCGTAAAATTGGCGGTTTTACGAAGTGCCTCCGAAGGCGGAATAGAAGGGCTGTTTTTGCTTTTTGTCATAGCTACTTGCGTTGCAGAGATAAGTAGCCAAAATTACTACAAAAAATACCCTAATAAATGACTATTAGGGTAAAATATTATTTAAAAACGTAAATTGATTGCTTAACCTTCTACCTCTGTAATTTCTGCATCTCCCCAAAGGTCTTCTAAGGCATAAAAATTACGGCGGTCTTTGCGGAAAACATGCACAACTACATCTAAGTAGTCCATCAAAATCCACTCTCTATTTTGTTTTCCTTCGTTCCTAAATGGCTTTTGCCCTAATGCTTTTATCACCTCGTCTTCTACCGAATTCATAATGGCATCTACTTGTGTGTCCGAGTTGGCAGAGCAAATCACAAAGAACTCTGTAAAGGCATTTTTTACTTGTCTTAGGTCTAAGATACTTATACTCATTGCTTTTTTTTCCTGCATACCATGTACAATTACTTTGACAAGGGCTTCGGAAGGAGTTTGTATTTTTCGCATGAAAATCCTGTGTTTTAAATATTAATATCGTCTGTGAGAGTTTTGTTGTTACCTCGCATGATGCCCTTCTTCGAGTTTCTGACAAACTCAACGATTTCATCTCTTTCTTCGGAGGCAGGCACTTGTGCTTCAATCGTCTTGAGGGCTTCGGAAGTGTTCTGTCCGTTCATGTAGATGAGGCGGTAAATTTCTTGTAGTTCGGCTATTTTTTCGGCATTAAAGCCTCTGCGTCTTAGCCCAATAATGTTCAAGCCACTGTAAGCTATGGGTTCGTGGGCTGCTCTGGTGTAGTGAGGTACATCTTTGCGTACCAAAGAACCACCTGCAATCATGGTGTGTTTGCCTATTCGTACAAATTGTAATACGGCACTTGTACCGCCAATGATAGCGAAGTCGCCTATTTCTACATGCCCCGCTAATTGCACAGAATTTACTAAAATGCAATGATTACCAATGACGCAATCATGGGCAACATGAACGTATGCCATGATGAGGCAGTTTGCCCCAATTACAGTTTTGTATTTATCTGTTGTACCTCTGTTTATGGTAACAAATTCACGAATAATGGTGTTGTCGCCTATTTCTGTAGTAGTAATTTCTCCTTTAAATTTCAGGTCTTGTGGGATATTCGAGATGACTGCCCCTGCGTGTATTTGGCAGTTACTCCCTATTCTTGCCCCATCACAGATTACGGCATTAGGTCCTATCCATGTATTATCACCAATAATAACATCACCTTGAATAGTAACAAAGGGTTCTATCGTAACATTCTTTCCAATTTTTGCATTCGGATGAATATGGGCTAAGGGTTGCGTCATGAGAGTTCTTTACAAAATATTTGGGGCAAAAATACAGTTTTTTTTGAAACAAATGTTTTTTCAATGTAAAACTTCAGGGGTTTATACTTTACAAAACTTTTATTTCACTACTTTTTGGATATATAGCATAAAACAACTATCATAGCAAACTAAAGCTATATCCCTCCTCTCTTTTTGTTATTCGTCTTGTGGTATTTACTTGCTTATTGTTTTGTTGTTTTTCTATGCAACTGTTTTTTCGTTTACTTGCTTATCTTATTGCTTTCTTTTGTGGGGTTTCTGTAAGTGTGGCACAAGAATACAAAGTTACTTTGTTTCAAGTGGCACAAGGGCTGCCTACCAATTTGACTAAATCTATCATCAAAGATGAGAAGGGGTTTGTGTGGATAGGCACAGATGCAGGTTTGATGCGGTTTGACGGTAAAAATGTGAAACAATACAAAAAAGAGGTGCTAAGTCCTTATTTCAAGTCTTTTGCGTACATAGACCAGCAGCTTTATGCCGTTTGCGACCAAAGTATTACGAAGTTAGAAAATCAGATAGACACTGTAGTTTTTAAGCACCTTATTCGTACCCAGCCCGACTATTCGGACAGTTCTCTCTTTTATCCCAAAAGTGTTTATAAAGACAAACAAGCCAGATTATGGATAAGTGAGCCTCGTTCTGTGGCTGTTTGGGACGGTAAGCAAAAAGTAAGGCGGTATCCGTTCCCAGAAAAATACCATACAAGTAGCTTTTTACGTTCTTTCTGTTTTGCCGAAGCTGATAATGGTAGTTTCTTTGTGTCTTCCCAACAAGGTTTTTTGTTTTTGTACAATAGAGAAAAAGACAGATTTATAGAACTAGACATTACTAATCATAAAATTGGTATTATCAACGGATTGTGTGCTGCAGGTGGTAATAAAATATGGATAGCAGGACAAAACGGATTGTATGAAGCCGTTTTAACAGAAAAAAATACCGTAGAGATTCGCCAAATAGCTCTAATTAATAATGCGTCTATTATCCAAAAAGATGATTTGGGCAATTTCTTTGTAGGTACGTGGAATGCAGGTTTGTACCACATTAAACAACAAGGCGAAAACATTATCGTCAATCATTTGGCACAATTTGCCCCCAAAGTGATTAATGATATTTACATTACGCCTCAAAAAGATGAGGTTTGGGTAAGTACAGATGAAGGAATTGCGATGTTACGTCTTTCGTCTTTTGCTGCCATGAATTTTAAGTATGAACGGCAGTATATCCAAGATGTGATAGAAGGCAATAAAGGGACTTTTTATGTAACAGACGCAGCACAAGTCTATTCATTTAACATTCCCGAAAACCCCTACATAGATGCCAAAGCACAACATAAAATTATTGCTGGAGTACAACATGACGATATTTTATGTTTGACGTACCGCAAAGACACCTTGTATTTTGCGACCACCAAAGGCTACTTATACCGGTATAGTAACAATCGGTTGATAGATAGTTTGCGAAGTTCTGTGGTGGACAACACGACTATTTTTCACCTTAACCATGACAGCAAGGGCAATACATGGGCGTGTAAAGATGAAGTTTTGTTGAGAATTACACCCCAAAATCATATTTATAGGTACAATCAAGAACAAGGGCTGTCAAGTCGTATTGTGGTTACGTATGTTAGCCCTACAGACGAAATATTGGTAGGTGGTATTCATTCGCAAGGGTATTTGTTTCGTTATGATGCCCAACAAGACAAATTTGTTAATATAAGTTTGCCAATTAATTTCAAAAAAGAGGCAGAACTTGTTGTCAATGACATTCAAAAAGACGCACAAGGGGTAATATGGTTAGCTTCCAATTATGGTTTATTGAAACAAGCTGCCAACCGTATAGAACAAATAGATTTGGGTAAAAACTACGACATTAAATCTTTTGTCATCGACGAAGTACGCAAAACAATTTGGTTAGGAACAGATTTGGGTGTGGTGGCTTACTACTATCCCAAGCAAACGGCTATTTTATACAATGAAACTGATGGATTGCCCTCAAAAACTATTAGCTTCAGGGGTTTACATTTAGACCAACAAAATAGATTGTGGGTAGCTACGGCACAAGGTTTGGGCTTTTTGCAGCCAGCAGCCAATGAAAACCGCCAAACCCCTATGCCTACACTTACACTGTTTGAAGCTGACGGCAAAACTTTGTACCAAAACTACTATCCACAGCTCAATTTGGCACATGGACATTCCTTAGAAATAGACTTTGCGTCTTTGGTCTATCCTGCTGACAATGTTTTGTACCAATACCGTATCATAGGTATTACAGATAAGTGGTCTGTGCCTTCCAAAGATGGCAAATTGGTCATACCACAAATGACTTTTGGCAATTATACCTTAGAAGTACGAGCTTTACAAGAATCAGGGGCTACAATAAGTAAGGTTTTGCAAGTACCTTTTACGGTTACCAAACCTTGGTTTTTGTCTTGGTGGGCTATTGTTTTGTATGTATTGGCTTTTATAGGTACGGCTTGGCTGTTAATTAAGGCAAATACTATGCGTTTACGCAAGCAAAATATAGAGTTAGAGAATGTTATTCATAAACGTACACAAGAACTACAACAGCAAAAAGTTGAATTACAAGATACTTTACAGATTGTGAATCAACAAAAGGAGGAAATTCATACGAATTTAGAATTATTGAAACAACAAGCCGAAGAACTCAATGCTAATGTGGAGTTAGTAGAGGCACAAAACAAGGAAATTGAGCAAAAAAACCATGCTATTATTGGCAGTATCAACTATGCCTTGCGTATCCAACGGGCTATTTTGCCTTCTTTGGCAAATTATGACAAGGCTTTTGGTAAAGACAATTATTTTGTTTTGTATAAGCCTAAAGACATTGTTTCGGGAGATTTTTATTGGTTTGGTACATTCTTAGATGAAATTATAGTAGTAGCAGCCGACTGCACAGGGCATGGCGTACCTGGGGCTTTTATGACTTTGTTGGGTAGTGAGTTATTGTTTGAGATTGTAGAAGACAAAACTATCATAGAACCTTCTCAAATTCTTATAGAGTTAGACAAGCAACTACAAAGAGTATTGAAACACAAAGAAACAGATATAAAAGACGGTATGGATATAGGTATTTGTGTCATAGATTTTACGACACAAAACCTCACGTATGCTGGGGCAAATATTTCTTTGTATTATTTACAAGCTGCACATACTGAAATACAATCTCTACCAGCTAACAAATTTGCGATTGGCGGTAGTAGAGCAGACCGAGAGGCGTTGTCGTACCAATTAGATATTAGCCAAACGACAACAATTTATATGACTACAGACGGCTACCAAGACCAATTTGGCGGGACAGAAAGACGTAAATTTTTGTCTAAAAACTTGAAAAAACTACTTTTTGAGAACCACACCAAAGGAATGAAAGAACAAGGGCAAACTTTAGACACTACCATAGAGAATTGGAAAAACCAAGCAAATGCCAAGCAGATAGATGATATATTGGTAATAGGCATAAAACTATAAGTTCAAATAGATGGCACAGGGTTTATTGAACTTACGAACTTAAGCAAATGTTAGTAAGGCTGATTCCTAACTATCTTCTTTTTTATGGACAATTTGAAATATCCGATTGGCACTTTTGCCCCAAAAACTCACTATACTGCCGAAGAAATAGCTGGCTTTATTACAATTATCGAGCAGCTACCTATAAAATTAGCCAATATGGTGAATCATTTTACAGCACAACAATTAGCTACGCCTTACCGCCCACAAGGTTGGACTGCGCGCCAAGTTGTGCATCATTTGGCAGATAGTCATGCGAATAGTTATATTCGTTTCAAATTGGCTTTGACAGAACACCACCCTACTATCAAGCCTTACGAAGAACAACTATGGGCGGAATTGCCTGATAGCAAGCACTTTCCTATCCAAGCCTCTATGTCTATTTTAGACGGTATTCATACTCGTTGGGTGGCGTGTTTGCGTGCTATGCAGCCTGCGGATTGGGAAAAAGGTTTTCACCACCCCGAAAAAAACAGAGTAATTACGTTGGCTGAAGCTGCGGCGTTGTATGCGTGGCATTGTGAACACCATTTGGGGCATATTAAGATAGTGCAAACTGCATAAGCATATTAGACCTCTTGCAAAAGTCTAAAGGGATTAACTCCACAAGGGCTTGAAGCCCTTGTGGAGTTTTTTTTCGAAACATTTTTACAATAAATCTATACCATGAAGTGCTTAAATAACCTTGTACTTAAGTTACTCTTATTGCATACGCAAAACCCCATTTTTTACTTCAAATCCTCTCAATATGCCACCAGAAATGGGTTGCCATTGGTTGAGTTGAAAAGTTTGTTGATTACCCAATTCGTGCAGAGTATTTTTAGGAGAAAAAGCCCATTCTACGGCTTGGTTGCCTTGTAAAACAGTGGGACTCACCACAATTTTGATAAAATGTGCTTTGCCATTGCCAAAAACTGTAGCTGTTCCGTCTGTACTTACGACCACCGCAGTTTCTTCATCTACCCCAATACCTTTGGGTTCAACTACGCTAAAATCCTTTTGCAGACGTGCCAAGAAAACTAAGTGCCTGCCTTTTCGGTTGCGGTTGTCGTAGTGCGTATCTGTTAATAGGTTGTTGAGCGGAGTTGCCTGTAGAAAATTATTGGTCAAAGTAATTCTTTTGTCCAAAGGGTTGGCTAAGGCTTCTTCAGACACAATGGTTTCATTCAAAGCACTGAAAACGTATTCACCCAAAATAGCACAACCCGCACTTGTGCCACCTACCACAGCTTTTTTGGTATTTATCAAATAATTGATAGCCTCCTCGGTAGGTGTATCTTTCCAAAAATTGACATAGTTGGATTGGTCGCCACCTGCAATAAATAAGGCTTCTGCATTGCGAATTTTATTGACTACTTCGGGCATGGCTGCTATTTGCTTACTATTCAACAAGATAGTTTCACAAGAATTAATCGTAACACCCAATTCTTTCATCAAATAGTCATTGTAGCCATTGCTACCAGAGGCTCGCAATACAAGCACATCTCCGCCATTGGCACGCCGTAATAACCAACGCATGGCTTCATCTATGTCTGTACCGCCACCCGCCAACACAAAACCACCTTGCAAATTACTGACTTCAACGTCTTTGGCATCACCTACCAACCAAGATGTATAGGCAGGGGCAGGGGTGGGAGTAGATTGACTTTCGGCATCTTTGCCACAAGCCCACAACGCCAAAAAAACAGCAACAATACTTACTTTACCAACAAGATTCATAGAAACAAAATTAAAGGAGATAGAACACTTAAAAATGCGTAAAATATTGAAAACTTACACACAATATTTGTTTATTTTGGCTTTTTAAAACAATTTTGGCTTTGTGCAAACAATCACTATACAAGCCTATGAGATTTTGTAAACCTTGTAGCTATAGATTTGATGTTACGATATAATTTTTTGCTTAACCCTTCTCAAATTCATAAATTTTTACCGTTGTGTTATACTATCTTTTTAAGTTTTTAGACGAACAATTTGACCTTATCGGGGCAGGTTTGTTCCAATATCTTTCTTTTCGGGCTTTGTTGTCTGCTATGCTGTCTTTGTTGATAGCTATAGTTTTTGGGCGAAAAATCATTGACTTTCTACAAAAAAAACAAATTGGCGAAACTATCAGAGATTTGGGCTTAGAGGGACAAATGTCGAAAAAAGGCACACCTACTATGGGCGGAGTCATGATTATAGCTGCTATTCTCGTACCAACTTTGCTGTTTGCTCGTATTTACAATGTCTATATCGTGTTATTGCTTATCACTACGGTTTGGGCAGGGCTTATTGGCTTTGTAGATGACTACATCAAAGTTTTTTTGAAAAACAAAGAAGGTTTGCAAGGCAGGTTTAAAATCATTGGGCAAATTACTTTGGGCTTAATTGTGGGTTGTACTTTGTATTTTCATGAGGCTGTTTTGGTACGACAATTTCCAGAGGGTATTACGGCTGCCAATGTCGTTGAAGCCGTTAAAAATATGAATTATACGGACATTAAGGCTACGATTACGACCATTCCGTTTTTAAAAGATAATGAATTGGATTATCAAAGCCTAATTCCGTTTTTGAGTAAAGAATACACCTATTTGCTTTATATTCCTTTGGTTATTTTTGTGATTACTGCCGTATCCAATGGTGCAAATTTAACAGATGGTATAGACGGTTTGGCTGCGGGGGCTTCGGCTATTATTGGTTTGGTGTTGGGTATTTTTGCTTATTTATCGGGCAATGTAGTTTTTTCTAACTACCTGAATATCATGTATATACCCTATACAGGCGAATTGCTGATTTTTTGTGCTGCTTTTGTGGGAGCTTGCGTGGGCTTTTTGTGGTACAACTCTTACCCTGCACAAGTGTTTATGGGAGATACAGGCAGTTTGACGTTGGGGGCTATCATTGCTGTTTTGGCTTTGATAATTCGGAAAGAATTACTGTTACCTATTTTGTGCGGTATTTTTGTGGTAGAAAATCTTTCTGTAATTATTCAGGTGAGTTATTTTAAATATACCAAAAGAAAATATGGTGAAGGGCGAAGGATTTTCCTTATGTCGCCACTCCACCACCATTTTCAGAAAAAACAAATACCAGAACCTAAAATCGTAACCCGTTTCTTGATTGTGGGCATTTTGTTAGCTATTTTTTGTTTAGTTACCCTGAAAATTAGATAAAAATACAGTTTTTGGGTTAGGAGTGAGGAGTGAGAAGGTAGTAAATTTTGAATAATAACTATTTAATAACTTAACTTCTCACTCCTTTTCTACTCACTACTCACTTCTAACTCCTACAACGTAGGTCTAATTTTAGTATTATAGTCCCTAATAGACTGCGAAATAATCTCTTGGGCAGTATCTCTGTCCAAAAACTCCTCAACCCTTACTGTTTTATTTTCCAATTTTTTGTAATCTTCAAAGAAACTGCGAATTTCATTGATAAAGTGTAGTGGCAGCGAAGAGAAATTATTGATGTGATTAATACTTACATCATCAGCAGCTACCGCAATGATTTTATCGTCAGACTCGCCAGAATCCAACATACGCATCACACCAATTACTTTTGCTCTCACGATACACAAAGGTTGAATGTCTATCATAGACAAGACCAAAACATCTAAAGGGTCGCCGTCATCGCAGTAAGTTTGTGGAATAAAACCATAGTTGGCAGGGTAATAAACAGACGAGTACAAAACCCTGTCTAATTTCAGTAGCCCCGTTTCTTTGTCCAATTCATACTTAGCTCTTGAGCCTTTTGGAATTTCCACAATAGCATTTACGATATGTGGGGAATTTTTGCCGATTTCAATGTCATGCCAAGGATTCATAATGTAATATTCAGGTTAAAATAAATGTCCCTAAAATTAACAATTTTCTTTTATCTCTCGTTTAGTGTGATATATTTGTATAGGAAAATTGATAGTTTAAATAACCCCCAGCCCCAAAGCTATGATGCAAAGACTTCTATTCATTGTTGGTATATTTTTTAGCTGTCTGTTTTTTTCCACAGACAGCTTGGCTCAAAAGAGTGACCCTTACGCCAACTCTACGGTATGGGAAAAATTGAAGAAAGACCCTAATAATAGGCAGCTTTGGAGCAAATACATGAAGAAAAAATGGAGTGAGATGTCTGCCAAAGATAAAAAAGATATAGAGGCTATGAAACAACAGCTCTACATAGAATCTATTGCCGAAGAAGAATCTATCATTGGCTTGCAAGAGAAAAAAGCTCCGAAAGCCTCTGATATTGCTTTTAAGGGTGTGCCAACTCCAAAAGTAAAGGCTGACCGTAAAAAAGGAGAAATTATGGGCGAAGAAGTAAAGCAGTTGGGTCATGTAGAAGCTATTATTATGGAACAGCCAACAGAAATTGAAGATTTAAAGGCAAGTGTGGCTACCAATTTTGTGATTTTAGAAGATAAATTTAGAGATACATTCGAGGCTTTAGGAGAAACTTATAGGTACTATCACGAGGTACACCCAGACGGCGACTACAGCGAATTGAAGTGGATAGAGGAAAAAGAAACACAAATACGCCTCTTAAAACAAAGAAAAGTTGATGTTTTGCGTAAAAGCTACAAGATAGTGAAGTAAGATTTTTTCAAAACTATGTAATAATATGATGAACCGTAGAGTTTTTCTTACTTCTTTAGCCACAGGCACATTGTTAGTGGGTGGTGGAGCAGCAGGTTTTCACTTGCATTTGAGTAGCCGTAATGGGGCAAAAAGGCTACTCTCTTATCAATCTTTGGCGGAGGCTTTGCAAGAAATAGAACAATTAAAGAAAGCTACTACGCAAATCAGTTTAGAAGGGCACTGGTCTTTGTACCAACACTTGTTGCACTGCACACAAAGTATTCAATTTTCTATACAAGGTTTTCCTTCACAAAAATCACCTATTTTTCAACAAACTTTAGGGAAATTGGCTTTTAATAAATTTTTATCACAAGGTTATATGCGTCATAACCGCAACGAGCCGATTCCAGATGCCCCCGAACTTGTCAGTAGTGGCGACATACAAACAGCTTTTGATGCTTTGATTCAAAGTATTCATGCTTTTGATACTCACACAAGTTCACTGCAACCTCATTTTGCTTATGGACAACTCTCTAAAAATGACTACGCAAAAGCCCATGCCATGCACTTAGCAGACCATTTTGCAGTGATGGTATATTAAAAAAACAACCCCACAAGGGGTTTAATCTCTTGTGGGGCTATACAGAACTATAAAATTTTAAACTCAATCCGTCTATTCATAGCCCTGTTCTCGTCTGTATCATTCGGTTTGAGGGGTTGAGTTTCGCCATAGCCTTTGGGCAAAATACGGCTGGCTTCTATACCTTTGGTTTTCAGGTAATTGACAACGGCAGTAGCTCTTTTTTCAGATAAATCTTGATTAAATTTTGTACCGCCCACATTGTCCGTATGGGCAGAAATTTCTACTTTTATTGTAGGGTTTTTTTGCATAAAAGTTAATAAACGGTTGAGTTCTCCATCAGATTTTTCTTGTAAATTCCACTTATTAAAATCAAAGAAAATATTGTTCAATACTATTTTTGAACCTTGTTGGACTTGTTCCAAATAAATATCAATCTCGACGTCTTTGCCGTTTTGCGTATAATTAAACGACAAACTTTGGAACAAATAACCTTCTTTTTGCACATACAAGGCGTATTCTGCCCCATGACTTAGCATAATCAAATAATCTCCGTTTTTCTTGTCCGAAAAAACAGTCGACTCTATACTGTCTTTGACCACATCTACCAAATCTATTTTGGCTTGTAGCAATTTTTTGGTTTTGGCATCAAAAACTCGTCCTTTCACATAGTTGCTGGGGGTAATTTTTACTGTTTCGGGTACATCAAACTCAAAGAGTGTCGTATAAAGTTTGTTGTCTGTCGTGAGCATACCTTGTGAATAGTAGCCCTTTGTTCCCGCAGCATTAATCACAAAAGCCACTTGCCCTCTGTGGTCGTTGATAGGATAGCCCAAATTTTCGGGGGCTGCCCACTTCACGCCTTGCAATTCTGTTTTGTAAACGTCCAAATTGCCATAACCGATATGCCCTGTAGAACTAAAAAACAAAGTTTTGTTATTTTGGTGAATGAATGGTGAAAGTTCTTGGGCTGCGGTGTTAATAGTGCTACCCAAATTGCGGGGCGTAGTCCAAGTGCCGTCTGTTGCTCTTGTGGACACCCAAATATCTTCTTGCCCAAATCCGCCTGTACGGTCAGAAACAAAGTACAAAGTCCGCCCATCTGCCGACAACGAAGGTTGTGTTTCGTAGTGGCGTGTGTTGATAGGGTTGCCCATGTTTTGCGGAGTTGTCCACACACCGCCCTCGTTGTAACTCACAAACAAGTCGCAACGCCCATAAATAGGTCTTTCTTCATTGCCCTGACACACCGTAAAAATCAAGGTCTTGCCATCTGCCGATACACTACAAGTGCCTTCGTTTTGGTCTGTATTCAACTCTTTTATTTGTTCTGGTAGTCCCCATTCTCCTTTTGTTTTTTTCATCTGGTAAATATTCTCGTCATTGCTTGAAGAAGTGCCTGTGCGTCCTGTGAAAATAATGGTGTTGGCATCGCCTGTCATGGCAGGGAAATATTGTACGGGTAGCACGTCTGTAGATTTGCTAATTGATTTTGGGTTAAAGGGAACAGGGTGTTTCATGCCCTCCATAGCGTAATCTGCCGAAGCCAACATACGGCGAACAGAGGCAGTGAGATTGTTAGGTTTATTGCTGCTCATTTCCATAAACTTTGTGCCATGTTGTTTTAGGGCAGTGTAGTCGCCTTTGGCTTCGTCATAGAGCATCACATCATAATAAAATTTGATAAGGGCAGGGTTGTTGGGTTCTACTTCTATGGCTTTTCGAGTGTGTAGCTCTGCTTTGTCGGCTTGTTGGGTCATGTTATAGGTCATAATCAATAGGGTACGAGCCTGCAAATAGGTAGGGTCGTCTTCCAATAAATCTTCCAAAATATTGATGCCTTTTTCCAGTTTTTGGGTAGCCATGTAGTTGTAGGCATCTTGGTATTTTTGAACAGATTTTTTAGATTTTTGGGCGAAAGTCGTGTGGAAGGCAAGTACCCACAAGCACACAAAACAGAGATATTTCATAGGTTTGTTGTAAAAATATAGGCAAAATAAGGTGAATGAACAGCAATTTAATTGTTTTATTGTAAAATTTGTGATAAGATACAAGTTATTCATTTCGTTTATCATCTTTATAAAATCTTTATATCCTCGCCTTTTATCTTAACAGCCTACTTATAAAATACGCCCTATCTTTGTCATGTCAAATCATACAAAACTATGGACACCA
This sequence comes from Cytophagales bacterium, assembly GCA_947457925.1. Taxonomy (GTDB): domain Bacteria; phylum Bacteroidota; class Bacteroidia; order Cytophagales; family Thermoflexibacteraceae; genus JAAFKA01. Next base: position 16,832 of record CANGYA010000051.1, read on the forward strand.
TTTTAAAACAGTGGGGTTTTGTAGGCTTATTTTTGTGTAATGTCTTGTACCAATTTACACAAAATCCTACTACGAACTCCACTGTAACACCAACCAAGCATAGGCAGGTTGGTGAACAAGCCTACCAACTTTTGGAACAAGGAAAAATTATTTTGTACCAAAAAAAGGTCATACAAAACAAAAGTATGGAGGTAGCCATAAGCTACTATTTCAGCCTAAATACTGAAAGCCCAATTTTGCCCCTGACTTTAGCCAATTTACAATATGTTTTTCGGGATAATCCAACGTATTACAATCTTCTCGAATTGCGTTTTGCAGGCAGAGAACAAGATTTAATAGCTTACGACACCATTAAGAAAATGTATAAAGTCAATTATTGGTTAGCTACAAACTAAAATGTAGCATAGACTTTTGTCGGTCTAAGTTAAATACATTCAAAAAGCATAGAGAACACAATTATGCTACAACATCAAAAAAACATGAAAAATACAATCCTTGTTGCAATACTACTCTTATCTATTAAGCAAATTTGTATTGCACAAAATACAGATAACCAACAAGATACTACAAAAAAAGAAGAAACTACTACCAAAGTTCCCTTTGATGGCATGGATTTAACTTGGATAAATGGGCAAAACCGCCAACGCAATTTTCCATTAGTTTTTTCAGACAAACAAACCAATGAAACCATTATTACAGGTGTGGCTTATTTGGATACTTACTTCAATTACAATTTTGCGAACCCCAAAGACAATACCCAAACTATTTCGTCGACAATGGGTAGGACTAATGAATTTACGCTGAATTTGGCAAGTGTAGGTATAGAAACTAACTACAAAAATATTATTGGTCGGGTGTGGTTACAAACGGGGCAAATGTTGGAAATTGTCCAAAAATTGGATGGTACGGTAGGCAGAGGACGCAATACCAGCACCGAAAACTTGCGGTTCATCAGAGAAGCAGCAGCAGGTTATCACTTCAACAAGTGGTATGGCATTAATATAGAAGCAGGTATTTTCATGTCTTACATTGGCTTAGAAAGTTATATGCTACAAGAAAATTGGAGTTACCAAAGGTCTATGGTCTGCGATTTTACGCCTTTTTATTTTTCGGGAGCAAGAATACAAGCCTTTCCCACCAAAAACTTTAAAACAGAACTTTGGTTAATGAATGGTTGGCAAACTTATAACCAATGGAACACAAGTTTGGGAATTGGCTCGTCGAACTATTACCGCCCAACAGAAAATATACAGTTGGTAGCCAACTTTTACTATGGAAAAGACAGCAGAAATATAGACAGAATACGTTTTCACCATGACAACAGTATTGTGGCACGTTACTACAAAAGCAAAGACAGCAAAGGCATTTCACAAGCAGCTTTTAGTTTGAATACGCATTACGGTTTTCAGAGTGGTGCAGGAGCTTCGCCGTCTAACCAATACATGACAGGCACGTCTTTAGCAAATCGTATTTGGTTCAATCAGAACAAGTTAGCTTTGACATTAAGAGGAGATGTATTGACCAATCCGAGTTTATACCTTGCTTTTTCGCCAAGCAATGTTGCTAACAATGATTTTAATGATGCAATGGCAAACGACCCCAAACAACAACTCAATATTGGGCAGTTTACGGCAACTTTCGACATTATGCCAAATGATTTTGTAACTTTTCGGATAGAATATGGCTATCGTAGCTCTAATGTTCCGTATTTTGCAGGTAGTGGTGGCACAACTTCGCCAGACGGTTGGATAGACACCCCAACGAATACATGGCGACCAGATTTGCAAAAAACTGAAAATAGATTGACCATTGCCACAAGTTTTAGGTTGTAAAATTCTTATTTGTTAGTATGTTACCACAGTATCTTTATTTAAAAAATATTATTCAATTACAAAAAACGAGTTCGACTCAACAATATTTTTTGAGTTGTGCTACTGTGGTAATTACTATTGTAATCTGTTATTTTTTATCAGATTACATTGGTTATCGTACCGTTGCCTTGTTGTTGTTGTTGGTGGTGTCTTTGTTAGCTATGCTTGTGGATAGATTGCCGATTTTGTTGGCAGCTTGTTTGAGTGCCTTAGCGTGGAATTTTCTTTTTATTCCCCCAAAGTTTACATTTTATATCAGCAGTATCGAAGATTTTTTGCTGTTTATTATGTATTTTGTGGTAGCATTAGTCAATGCCACGCTAACTACACAAATTCGCCAAATAGAGAAAAAAGCCCAACAACGCAAAGAAAAAGAGCAGACTTTGCAGTTATACAAAACCTTGTTCAATTCCCTTTCGCACGAACTTCGCACCCCCATTGCCACAATTATCGCAGCTACGGACAATTTGCAAACCTTAAATAATAAGTTATCGCCCAATGACAGAGCCGAATTAGTAGGCGAAATTTCAAAAGCCTCTCTGCGACTGAATAGGCAAGTAGAAAATCTACTGAATATGTCGAGGGTGGAGTCGGGCTTGCTACAACCCAAGAAAGATTGGTGTGATGTGGCAGAACTACTCTACAAAGTAGGGCAGCAGTTGGCAGATTACAGCCAAAAACGCCAACTACAAATTGTGCCTGCCGAAAACTTGCCTTTATGTTGGGTAGATTATGGTTTGATAGAACAGATACTGTACAACCTGATTTACAATGCTCTACAGTACGTACCCGAACAAGGCATAATTGTAGTCAAAGCATACTACCAAAATCCAACTCTTATATTATCAGTAGAAGATAATGGCGAAGGCATTAAATCCGATGAAATTTCCTTGATTTTTGATAAATTTTATCGGGCAAAAAACACCAAAGCAGGCGGTACAGGCTTAGGTTTGTCTATTGTCAAAGGCTTTACCGAAGCTCATCAGGGCAATGTAACTGTAGAAAACTTACAACCCAATGGGGCAAAATTTACGGTCTATATCCCTACAAAAACTTTTGTAATGGAGTATGAATGAAAAAAAGCCCCCTCTCCAAATGGAGAGGGGGGTGGGGGTGAGGTATTTAAACCAACAAAAACTATGAACAACGCCACAGAAATACTGATTATAGATGACGAACCACAAATTCGCAAATTATTAGAAATTACCTTACAAAGTCATTCGTACAAAGTACGGCAGGCAGCCACCGCCAAAGAAGGCATTTTGGCAGCAGCTAACCACCCACCAGACCTTATTCTGTTGGACATTGGTTTGCCAGACGACAACGGACAAAACGTATTGGTGCAGTTGCGAGAGTGGTACAGCCGTCCTATTATGATGTTGTCTGTGCAAAGTGATGAGAGTAATATTGTGAAGGCATTGGACAATGGAGCAGACGACTACCTCACCAAGCCCTTCCGCACAGGCGAATTGTTGGCACGTATTCGGGCTGTTTTACGCAAACATTTGGCAGAAAACGAAACGACTTTACTAAACTTTGGTAGTTTGAGCATAGATTTAGTAGCTCGTACCGTAAAAAAAGACCAAGAGATTTTGAAACTTACCGCCACAGAATACAAATTACTCCTATTGTTTGCCAAAAATGAGGGCAAAGTGCTAACACATCATTATTTACTCAAACAAATTTGGGGAATGGGTTATTTGGAACAGTCGCAATATTTGAGGGTTTTTGTGGCTCAACTACGCAAAAAAATAGAGGCAGATGCCAATAATCCCACCTATATTTTGACTGAATCGGGGGTAGGGTATAGGTTTATGGGGGAAAAAAGTTAGTAGATATAGTTGCTTTTTTGTAAATAGCACAAAGAATATTTACACTTCGCAAAATGTTTAAAAAACTACTACTCATCTTCGTTTTACTAGTTGGTTTAAACTACAAAAACAGCTACGGACAGTCCAAAGCCCTCAAAAGCATTACCAACATCTTGGCAAGGCAAGAAAAAGCATGGAATAATGGCGACCTTGTAGGATTTATGAACGGCTATTGGCAGTCTGATTCGCTGTGTTTTATTGGTAAACGTGGGCTTACTTATGGTTGGGAGGCAACCTTAGCCAACTACAAAAAAAGCTACCCCGACACCAATGCAATGGGCAAATTGACATTTACCCTACTTCGCACCGAAAAAATATCCAACAAAGCCTATTATGTGATTGGCAAATGGAAATTGACCCGCATCAATGACGTTTTAGAAGGGCATTTCACGCTGTTGTGGAAAAAAATAAAAGGGCAGTGGGTCATTGTGGCAGACCATTCCAGCTAAATGTAATTTTTAATTAGTAAATTTTAAATTAAAAATTATTCATTTTCTTGTGAATTGAGTGTATTTGTGGTGCATAGATAAACACTTATTACAACAATACATTTTACGTTATGTACTCAAAACAAATGATTTCAGACTATTTTTAGCATACAAAATTTATCAATAACTTGATAATCAACTATTTGAAATTTTTAATTAAAAATTTACTAATTAATAATTGAGCTTCAGCATTTATTTTTTGTTTAACTCTACTGAAATTAGTATCTTAGCTTGACTAAGCCTTTGTATAGCCATGCCTACCCGTAAAAATATTATTTTGGTCTTAATTGCCTTTCAAATCTTGATTGTGGCAGGTATGTTTGTGAAAGCCTACTACCCAATTTTTATGGGCAAAGAAGTAAAATTAGCAGCCTACGGACAAGACCCAAGAGATTTGTTCAGGGGTAATTACAGCGAAATTCGTTACGATTTCAGTAGTTTTTCGTTAGACAGCGTAAAATTTCATGGCGATACCAGCAAAACATTTAAGTATGGCGATTGGTTGTATGCCGAGTTACAAGCCCAACCCAACGGCTACTACAAAGCTGTAGCTTTTTGGGAAAATTTGCCCGAAGACGGCAAAATTTATCTAAGAGTTACACCCACCAACGAGGTAAAATGGACACCCAGCACCCAAAAAGACTATTACTGGGCAGGCTACGCCAACTTTAAGGCAGGGATAGAGTCATTTTTTGCCAATCCAGAAAAAGCCACCGAAATAGATAAATTGATGAACCGCAGAGATTCCCTACAAGGTTTTGCCAAAGTAATGATAGCCCCCAACGGTGTAGGAAGAATCAAAGAATTAGATTTTGAAGTAATTAAGCAATAAATTTGTAGCCGACCTTATATTCTATTTTCATGCTTCGCAACGCAGTGTATTTATTGGTTATCCTCGTTTTGGTTTGGATACTGTACCGTATGGTGTTTATTGACGTAAAAACGGAGGCGGTGCTGCGTGCCAAAGTCAATTATGGCGAGGACGTAAAGGCTATTTGCCAAGAAGAAGGCGTACCCTACCAATACATCATGGCGTTGATTATCTTAGAAAGTTCGGGAAGGAAACCAGCAGGAAGTCGTTTTGAGCCAGCCGTTTATGACAAACTAAAAAAAGTTCGTAGTGGAGAAATGATAAAGTACAGTACCGTTACCACTTCGCAAATTCGCAGAACTTCAGAGGCGGAACTCAAACAGTTGGCTACTTCTTGGGGACCTCTGCAACTCATGGGTTACCACTGTTACGAATTGGGCGTACCCATAGACGCACTACATAGCAACAATTCTGCCCTAAGAGTGGGCATACGTTGGTGCAAACAAACGTATGGACGTTACTTGAAAGATGGAGATTTTGCCAATGCCTTCCATTTTCATAATACGGGCAGACCCATGCCGTTTTTTGGCGTTACGACCACTTACGACCCTCAATATGTCTTTAAAGGTGTGCGGTATATGGAAAGTTTTTGATGTACTCAAACAAAATTTTTTTGTAGAAAAATTATAGGAAAAATCTAACTCCGCAAGGGCTTCAAGCCCTTGCGGAGTTTACATACAATTAGTTTTTAGTATATATTGCCTCAAAATATTGTAATACTATGACAAACGTACCCACTCATTTAGTTGATGTACTCAAAAACTTGCCCACAGTGGCAGGGGTGTACCGTTATTATGACGAAAATGACGTGATTTTATATGTAGGAAAAGCTAAAAACCTAAAAAATAGGGTCGGTTCTTATTTTCAAAAAGACCTACCCAACTTTAAAACGTATCGGTTAGTTAAACAAATTCACCGCATAGAGTACACCGTTGTCGACTCTGAATTTGATGCTTTGTTGTTAGAAAACAATTTGATTAAGCAGTTTTCCCCAAAATACAATATTTTACTCAAAGACGATAAAACCTATCCTTACATTTGCGTAAGTAATGAACCCTACCCAAAAATCTTTTCGGTAAGGAGAATAGATAAAAAAATGGGGCAGTTTTTTGGACCTTACAGCAGCGTAAAAGCTATGTACACCGTTTTAGAATTGGTACATAAACTTTTCTTGTTGCGTACTTGTACCTTAGCTCTTACGCCTAAAAGTATTGCACAAAATAAATTCAAAGTTTGTTTAGAATATCACTTACAAAACTGTTTAGCACCTTGCGAAAACCACCAAAGCCAAAAAGATTATCAAGCCAATATAGAACAAGCTGTTCATATTATCAAAGGAAATTTAGGGCAAGCCAAACAGTTTTTGAGAGAGAAAATGATGGAGGCAGCCGAAAAATTGGCTTTTGAAGAAGCACAGTATTACAAAGATAAACTCAAAAGTTTAGACGATTTTCAGGCAAAATCTTTGGTTTCTAACCCCAATATTTCAGACGTAGATGTATTCAGCTTAGAAATTCACGAAGAAGAAGTGTTTTATAATTATTTGCACATAGAACAAGGTTGTATCGTACAGGCTTATACGCAGTCGGTCAAGTTGAAATTAGAAGAAACGATAGAAGATGTTTTCGGGACTATTTTGTGGGAAATTCGCCAAACTTTTAACAGCCAAGCCAAAAAAATATTGACTAATGTAGAATTAGATTTATCATGGAAAGAAATTGAAGTAGTTATGCCAAAAATTGGAGATTATAAAAAATTGATAGATTTGTCTTTAAAAAATGTGTGGTATTATCGCAAAGAAAAATTAGAAAAACGCACAGACAAAGAAAACAAAATTGCGAACCAACAACTGTTGGAACAAGCCCAAAAAGATTTACGCCTCAAAACTTTGCCTCGACATATTGAGTGTTTCGATAACTCTAATTTGCAAGGAACAAATGCGGTGTCCGCAATGGTGTGTTTCAAAGACGGCAAACCTGCCAAAAAAGAATACCGCCATTACAAAGTGCAGACCGTAGTAGGGGCAAATGATTTTGCGACCATGCACGAGGTTATTACACGCCGTTACACGAAACTGAAAGAAGAAAATTTGCCTTTGCCCGACCTTATTATTGTTGATGGTGGCAAGGGGCAGTTGAGT
>CANGYA010000052.1 GCA_947457925.1 Cytophagales bacterium
ATGGCTAGCTGGGTTTTGCCTTCTGCTGATAATCTTAGTATCATATCATAACGGAAGGTGGTGGCGGCATCTCCTTTTAATCGCATAAGGTATCCAAAATTTCAAAGAACAAAGATATAACATTTTAAGGCACGACACTATAAAAGATGACATCTCTGTTTTACTTATGATTTTGCAGTTTCTTTAGCTTCTTTGTTAGCTTGAACGACCTTTGTTTGTTCATACGAAATGGCACTGCGGTCTATTTTCAATTTTACACCTTTGTCCACTTCTATGAGTGCGGTGAGTCCGTCCAAAGAAATAATTTTTCCATGAATACCACCCAACGTAACAATGTAGTCGCCTGTTTGGAGGTTTTCCACAAAAGATTTTTGTTCTTTTTGGCGTTTTTGTTGAGGGCGAATCATGAAGAAATAGAAAATAAATATCATGGGAATAAAAAAGACCAACTGCATCAGTCCACCATTTGCTCCCGAAGTTTGTAATAATAACATGGTTGTTGAAAATTAAAATTTTAAAATTATTATTTTCTGTAGAACGGACTTTAGCCCGTTTAATATTCTTATTTAAACGGACTAAAGTCCGTTCTACAGTTTTTTATTCGTAGTAGTTCATAATTTTATGACCACCTTCTTTCAAATATTTATCACGTTTAAAGAGTTTGAGGTCGGCAGCCATCATTTCTTTTACAAGTGCCTGTAGGTCATATTTAGGTTTCCAACCTAATTTTGTTTGTGCTTTAGTAGGATTACCAATCAATAAATCTACTTCTGTAGGGCGGAAATAACGAGGGTCAACGGCTACTACTTCCTTGCCTATTGGTAGTTGAAACTCACCTTTGCAGCTTTTTACTACACCTATTTCGTTTACGCCTTCGCCTACAAAGTCTAACTCTATACCTGCTTCTGCGAAAGACATACGTACAAATTCACGTACTCTGGTCGTTACGCCTGTAGCTATTACGTAATCTTCTGCAATGTCTTGTTGCAAAATCAACCACATCGCCTCTACATAATCTTTGGCGTGTCCCCAATCTCTTTGGGCATCTAAGTTCCCCAAAAACAATTTTTCTTGCATACCCAAAGCAATACGCGAAACGCCTCTTGTTATTTTGCGAGTAACGAAAGTTTCGCCACGCAACGGACTTTCGTGATTAAACAAAATACCATTTGAGGCATACATTTTATAGGCTTCACGGTAGTTTACAGTTATCCAATACGCATACATTTTGGCTACGGCATACGGAGAACGTGGGTAAAACGGCGTTTTTTCTGACTGTGGAATTTCTTGTACCAAACCGTACAATTCAGACGTAGAGGCTTGATAAATACGAGTTTTTTCTACCATTTTCAAGATACGAATAGCCTCTAATAAACGCAAAGTACCTACTGCATCTACGTTAGCTACGTATTCGGGCATATCAAAACTTACTTTTACATGGGACATAGCCCCCAAATTGTAAATTTCATCGGGCTGTACTTCTTGGATAATACGGATTAAGTTCGTAGAATCTGTCAAGTCGCCGTAGTGTAATTTGAATTTATAATTAGTAGTATGTGGGTCTTGGTACAAATGGTCTATACGGTCTGTATTGAACAATGAAGTACGGCGTTTGATGCCATGTACTTCATAGCCTTTCTGCAACAATAATTCAGAAAGATACGCACCATCTTGCCCAGTAATACCCGTAATTAAAGCCTTTTTCATGTATATTTGACAAAATAATTTGCTAAGTGAACGTAGAAAAAATAAAACTACTCATCAATTCTGATACAAACTTACGATAAAAAATCTTTCTTTACGAAGTTTTGAACTTTTTATGAACATGAAAATCTGTTTTGCTACCCAAAATGTGAATAAAGTCAATGAAATTCAGGCTTTATTAGGTAATCAATTTGAATTAGTGTCTTTAACGGACTTAGGACATACAGAAGAATTAGCAGAAACTACAGGCACTTTTGAAGGAAACTCACAACAAAAAGCCTTGTTTGTCTATCAAAAATACGGCATTAACTGTTTTGCAGACGATAGTGGGCTGGAAGTAGCAGCCTTGAACGGAGAACCGGGGGTAAACTCGGCTTTTTATGCGGGTGAGGCTAAAAACTACGCTGCCAACAATGCTTTATTACTAAAAAATTTGGCAGGACAAAACAACCGCCATGCACAGTTCAGAACTTGTATCACGTTGGTTTGGAATGGCGAGGTGCAACAATTCAACGGGATTGTAAAAGGTACAATCTTGACTGAACAGCGAGGCACAAATGGTTTTGGTTATGACCCTTTGTTTGTACCAAACGGTTATGAAAAAACCTTTGCAGAAATGAGCAAAGAAGAAAAAAATAAAATAAGCCACAGGGCTTTGGCGGTGCAGCAGTTGATAGTCTGGTTGCAGCAGCAAGCTCAATAAATACAAATAGGTTATCAAAAAGTAAACTTGCATTAGTTAGTTCTTGATAACCGAATTTTCAACAATAAAAGATACTGTTATTGGTTACGATTATTAAATATTTGCGAAAATATTACTTGTGTGGTGGTTTGTAAAAAAAAATATATTGTACATAGTTGTTATTCTATAAAAAATGCTAAAATTGCTTAATGAATGTTAAGTCAATAAAAACATTTTGGTAGTAATATTTAATTTAAAAAAATATTTGCTTTTCCTGTAAATAAATTTTTAAACACATAAAATTTATTATTAATCCAATAACAGTTGTTATCATGAAAATGTATGAAAGCCGTTTTTTAGCGGTGTATTTTTTTCCAGAAGAAAAAATACATGAAAACGTGTGGTTACCTGCCTCAGAGGAAATGGAAGAACACAATTACCAAGAAGAATCTCTCAATTTCTTGGAAATCCTACTGAACAACCAGCCAGAAGGATTTATAGCAGACACCAGAGAGATGAATTTTGGTATCATGCCAGACCTTCAGGCGTGGACAAACGAACATATCCTTAGCAAAGCCCTAAGTAGTAACATAAAGAAAGTGGCGTTTTTAATCAGCAAAGAAATGATAACACAACTTTCAATAGAGCAAACTATGGAAGAAAGTGAAGAAGTTGCATTAAGGACTCGTTATTTTGATAACAGAGAAGCAGCTTGGCAGTGGCTTACCTCTTAAAAATGCAATTGTACATTATTCATGTTAGTCTAATCTTTAAAAAATTATATTATTTTTCCATAGTGTAGGAGATTCAAGCCTACACTATGGAAAAATAATATAATAGGCAATAATCAGCTCTACCCAACTATTTTACCTCTATACTTTACCCTAAATCTAACTTGGTACTATGGAAACTCCCAATATACCATCTGCGATATTACAAGACGAGATTAAAAAGCTAACCGAATTATTAGCTGCCAAAGATGCACATATATTGCATTTGGAGCATAGCTTTGCCCAATATACAGAACAACTTGGTGCTGCCAATGCAGAACTTTTAGCTCAAAATGAAGAATTGCAACAAACTCAAGAGGAATTACTGGCTCAAAGAGAATTTATAGAGCAACAAAAGAAAGACTTGGAAAAAGCTAATAAACGTATGCAAGCCAATGAACAAATATTATCAAAAGCCTACGAAAAAATTAAGGTTAAAGAAGCAGAAATTCACACGCAAAAAGTGATGTTAGAGGAATCTAATGCAGAACTTTTGACACAAAACGAGGAATTGCAACAAACTCAAGAGGAATTATTAGCCCAAAGAGAATTTATCGAACAGCAAAAGAAAGATTTGGAAAAGGCTAATAAACGTATGCAAGTCAATGAGCAAATATTGTCGAAAGCCTACGAAAAAATTAAAGTAAAAGAAGCAGAAGTACAAGCACAAAAAACGATTTTGGAGCAACAAAATGAAGAAATGACCTTGCAAAATGAGGCTCTACAAATAGCACAAACCCAACTGTTACAACAACACAACTTAATAGAAGAACAACACCAAAAACTACAGTTGCAAACAAATAAGATAAAAAATAGTATTGAGGCAGCTTTAACAATTCAAAAAGCTATTTTGCCACATCATCAAAAAATGCAACAATTATTCCAAAGCTATTTCGTTGTTTATATGCCCAAAGATATTGTTTCTGGGGATTTTTGGTGGGTACAAAAAATTGATAATAAAACCTTTGTGGCAGCTATAGACTGTACGGGACATGGTGTAGCAGGGGCATTTATGACGCTGATAACCAGCTCTTTATTAGATAAAATGGTAACGGTTTTAGGCATACACCAACCTTCAGACATCTTAATAAAACTGCATGAAGAAATACAGGCTGTCTTACAGCAAAAAGATACCCAAAACAATTATGGTATGGATATGTCTTTAATATGCTTAGAAGAAACTTATAAAAATACAATAAATGTTACTTTTTCAGGAGCTAAACGTCTTATTTATATCGTAGAAAACCAACAACTTACAGAACTTAAAGGCACACGCAAAGGCATTGGTGGTTATCAAAATAGAGTTATGAATTTTGAGCAGATAACAGTAGAAGTATCCAAAGGTGCATGGATATACACAGGCACAGACGGACTAACAGACCAAAATGACGTAACAAGAAAACGATTGGGAGAGGTTACACTAAAAGAAAATTTATTGGCTATTCATCATTTAAGCCCTGACCAACAAGAAAAGCACTTATTGGAATTGCTACAAAACCACATGAAAGACGAAGAACAAAGAGATGATATTTTATGGTTAGGCTTTGAGGTCGCACAAAAATAATGACTCTGTTTTTTTAAAATTTATATTTATGCTAAAACACAAAATCTTTTTTAGTGTGCTTGTGAGTCATATAGAAACACTTAGATACAATTATTGATTCTACCATTTCCACCCCACACGCAAATCGAATATATCGGCTACTTGGCGGTGTGCTTTGAGGCTTGCCCCTACTAAAAGGTGAGGTGTAAATTGGTAAAAAAGTCCGTACCGTTGGTACAGAAAATCTGGCGAAGTGCGGAAAGGGCTGTAAAAATATACGCCAAATTGTTGTGAAAACATAAATCTGCCCAACCAAAGTTCATGCCCAATCAAACCAATAATTTGGTGGTGGTCTATATTGCTATTTTTTCTACGCAAAGTTTCTTTTGCAAAACCATCAGCAGCTACTTCCAAACCTATGTGCAGGGCATTGTAACGACCTATATTTTTACTGACCAAGCCCGCAACGCCATAAATAACGGTATGCGTAGTTGGCATACTGTCGGGTTCATTAACGGTTTTCAGGGAGGCAAAAGCCCAAAGTTGTTTGCGAAGTTGGTAATCTACAGACTTTTTGGCAATGCCTACTCTGTTGGGCAAATTGATAGGTTGAAAAGCATAGTCAAGCCCTACGCCAACAGTGGGAAAATTCATGCCCTTGTTGGGTTGCTTGAAACCGCCATTAGAAATATGGTTGTAATTCATTGCCAAATTGAGCAATAAAGTAGGGCGTACACGATAATAGACATTGAAAGTAGCCCCTAACAAAAAGCTCACAGGCATACTAAAAAACTGATTATCAGGGTTTTGTTCGGTGTCATAAACTTTAGTTAAATAACTAAAGCCCAAACTGCCTCGTACCGAATAAAACAGTTTATTTTTGGCAGCTATTAACGGCTCAAAATAAACGGCAGTGCTAATGGCACTCCCCAAAACAGTTGGATTATTAAAATTGAAGTAAGACACACTTAGCCCTGCCTGCGACTCACAGTAGCACTTTTCCCATGAACTTTGTTTGAGAAATACCTTGCTGATATTCAGTTCTACACCAAAAGGATTGGAGTCAGACACATTGGCTATTGCCTTGCTATGTGGAATAATAAAACCATAATGACTGCGAAAACCCACCACCAAAGGGTTTTTGGTGGCTTGTTCTTGTGCTTGTACCGTATGCACCCATAAAAAGTATAAACAGCACAATAGCGGAAATAATTTTTGCATAGTTGCTTCAACAATTACAGCAATAGAACTCTTAAAAATGGTAGCTTGTTTAAGGCAAATTTTTGTATTAATCATTTTTGCTTTGTATTCAGTCTTCTGTGGCTGCATTACCCACTGCCTCTTTATACACTTTCAATACTCTTTCCCTTGCAAATTTGTGTTCTACAATAGGTTGGGCGTAACTGAAACTATTGAACTCTGGCACCCATTTTTTGATGTATTGCAGTTGTCCATCAAATTTTTTGGTTTGTTCCAACGGATTGAACACCCTGAAATAAGGGGCTGCATCACAACCACTGCTGGCTGCCCACTGCCAACTGCCATTGTTGGCAGACAAATCAAAATCCAAGAGTTTTTCGGCAAAATACGCCTCTCCCCAACGCCAATCTATCAACAGATGTTTGACCAAAAAACTTGCAGTAATCATACGTACTCTGTTGTGCATAAAACCCGTTGCGTTGAGTTCACGCATACCTGCATCTACTATCGGGTAGCCTGTTTGTCCTTTGCACCACGCCTCAAACTCTTTTTCGTTGTTCCGCCATTTCACTCTGTCGTATTGCGGTTTAAAGGCACTGTGAACAACATGAGGGAAGTGCCACAGAATCATCATGTAAAAGTCCCGCCAAATCAATTCATTCAACCATTTTTCGTTCAGAACATTGCCTATTCGTGCTAATTGCCTGATACTCAACGTGCCAAAACGCAAATGCACACTTAGACGAGTTGTGCCTTTTATGGCAGGAAAATCTCTTTTTTCGGCATATTGGCGAATGATAGTTTCTTCAATATTTTTGGTAGGAAAATCAAATTGTATGGCTTGAAAATTCATAACCTCCAACGTAATCCAAGAAAGAGGTTGCGTAAGCTGTTTTACCGCACAAAAATTTTGAAAATATTTTTCGGTAGGGTAGGACTTTAAATAAAAGTCATTGAGGCGTGCCTTCCATTTTTTACTATACGGTGTAAAAATGGTGTAGGGCTTGCCGTCATCTTTCACTACCTCGTTTTTTTCAAAGATACATTGGTCTTTATAGGTATGAAAAGCAATATTTTTTTGTGCCAAAAAATTGGCTACTTGTTCATCTCGCAGCTTTGCGTAAGGTTCATAGTCGTGGTTCGTATAAACGGCTGCCACTTCAAACTCCTGCGTGATTTTTTCCCACATTTCCAACGGGCTACCATAACAAGTGTATAAAGTGCTACCCAATGCTTCTAACTGTTGGCGTAAAGTTGAAAGTGTTTCATAAATAAAATTTACTCGTTTGTCTGCCTTATCTGGCAAAGCATTGAGAATTTGGGTATCAAAAATAAAGACAGGCAAGACAGCATAACCACTTTGCAAGGCGTGGTACAGGGCTGCATTATCGGACAGGCGTAAATCTCTGCGAAACCAAAAAATTGCTATTTTCATTTGAATTGCGTATAATTGACCAAGCTGTAGAACGGAATTTAGTCCGTTTAAAAAAAGTATATTCAACGGACTAATCTGTTCTACAGAAACTTATTGTGCGTACTATCTAAAACATTTTGATAACCATGCGTAAGACACTTTGTTTAATTTTCGCCTTTTTTCTGTTCCATGCTGTTGCTATGGCACAAGAACCTGCCAACATGAAAGGCATGACCGAAAGGCACAACTTCTGGCGAGCTAAATTGGGCATAGCTCCCCTCACTTGGTCAAACGAGTTGGCTCAATATGCTCAAAATTGGGCGAATAAATTGGCTGCAAAAGGCTGTAAATTAGAACATAGTGGAGGCAAGTATGGCGAAAATATTTATTGGTGTTCGGGCATGGCAGGCACCCCCCAACAAGCTGTGGACTCTTGGGCAAGTGAACGGAGGTTTTATGACCATGACAAACAAATCTGTAGGGGAACTTGGGACAAGTGCGGACACTACACCCAACTCATTTGGGAAAACACCACACAAGTAGGTTGTGCAAAGGTAATTTGTGAAAGTGGGGCAGAAATTTGGGTGTGTTCCTACAGCCCCGCAGGGAATTGGCAAGGACAAAAACCTTACAAAAAAAAGTAAGTTGTTTTTGTTTAGAACAAAGTCAAAGTTTTTCCTGTTATCCATTGCTTTATTTTTTCGCCTGCAATGTGAGTGCCTTCATGGGGGATTTTTGCTAAAAAGTCCCTCTTAAAGTCCTGATGCCAACGAATGGCGATGGCAGGGCTGGCGAAATGCCACAAAATATTGAGGGCTAAATCTGCACTTCCTTCCGAAAGATTGCCCCATTCGTAGCCCTTTTTGCTGTGTAACAAGGCTTTATGCGGAATATTGGTCAATGGTGCAGCATCTGCTCCTCTTTTAAGGGTAACATTGCCGTCAAAAAGTCCGCAGTAACGGTCTATAAAATTAGGCGTATTTTGAATGACATTATGTAGCAACTGTTCCCAACAATCTGTCCCCATGCCTCTTTCTATACTTTCGGGGTCTGTCAAAGGTTTGTTACACAAAATACAGTGCATAAATTGGGTGTGTTATGTTCAGGCTTGTTATCCGTAAATTAGAATTTCTTACGGCAAATATAATCAAAAAACTATCGGCAGGGCTTGTAGCCACTGCCGAAGTTTTTTATCGAGATTTTTTATTACCTCGGCAGTGGTCGATAGACCCTGCCGATGGTTTTTTGGTAAGATACCACAAAAAAAAGGCTCTAAGAATTTCTCTTAAAGCCTTTATCAAGGTGGTGTTGAGTGGAATCGAACCACCGACACAAGGATTTTCAGTCCTTTGCTCTACCAACTGAGCTACAACACCTTGTTGTTGTTTGGGAGTGCAAAGGTGCAGACTTGTCTGCACTTTTGCAAATTTTTTGGTATATTTTTCTACAATTTATTTTGCAATAAAAAAGAAATCACTGCCTGCTCCGTCATCTGCAAACTCCCCGTAGCATATTTTTGGTGATAAACCGTTGAAATTTTCTGTAAAATCTTCGATTAACAACAAATTATCTTTTCCTCCATAAGTACGCAATGTTTCTAACACTTTGCGAGCAAAAGGCGAATGTCTGCCCGCCACTCCGTCTGACACATATTCTAAGCCTCCTGAAGTGATGAACTTGCGAGTTTTGTGTTTTATTTTTTTGGCTACAAATTCTTCTACCGAAATATTGCCTAAAGCATAATCACTGCCTCTTTTGATAGGCACAGGCGAAAAAGCACCACCAAAACACACATCTAACATCACAAAAGTATGATTGCAGCCGATATTAGAAATTTTGTTGCGGAGGATAGTCTGCGAAATATAAGTGCTTTCATCGTCTTTGTCTGTATCTTTCAAGACGATATACCCTTCTTTATACAAGGTGTCATAATGCCCATGCCCTGCCCAAAAAATAAATAACTGGTCGTTAGGTTTGTAGGGTTTCTGTAAATACTCTTTGAGTTTTGCATTTACCTCTTTCAAGGTAGGATTAATCAACTTATCTACATTAAAATTATAGTTACTTGTTAGTTCCTCACCTATGGCGTTTATGTCCTTCACAGGGTTGTTCAAATTATTCCAACCTTGCCCTGCTGTATAGTCGTCTATACCTATCAAAAGGGCATAGTTAGTCCCAATAATTTCGTTGATGCCCGAAGTAGTACGTTGTGTTACAGTCGGCGTATTCGTATTGTTGGCTGCTACGGTTTTCTTGTTTACCGTAACAACTTTTTCAGATTTATTATTTTTGGTGTCATACGCCACAATCGTAATTTTATTGTTGCCTGTTACCAATTTTACACTTGCACTAAATTCGCCTGTACCATTATTTACTTGGCAAATCGTATTGTTGATATACACCTTGTCAATACCACTTTCGTCCAATGCTTGCCCTACTACCGTAATAGTTTCCTCTGCTCGTACAATCTCAAAGCCACGCATTTCTTGTGGAGAAATAATGTTGATGACAGGCGGTTTACCATCTGTTTTAGGGGCTAATTTGTTCTGTATCCACAACAAATTTTGTTTGGCAGACGTAAATTCAGGGTCTATTCGCAGGGCTGTTTCAAAATCTTGGGCTGCATTTTCATATTTCCCTAACTTTTGGTAGGTCATTCCTCTGTAGTTGAATGTCCATTTATTTTTGGCTTCTAGAAAAATCATAGCTTTTGAAAAGTCATCTAAGGCTTCTTCATACCTTCCTGCCAAGTATTTCGCCCAACCTCTGTCACTAAATGCCTTACCATCTGGCATTAGTTCTAAGGCTTTGGTATATTGCGTTATTGCATAATCATAGTCGCCTTCATCTACGGCATCACCACCAATAGACAAATATTCTTCTACAGTTCTGCGTAATGCCTCACCTGTTACTTTTTCATTGTTACTCGTTTTTTTCAACTGCGTATTGAGCCTCGCCAAATTGCTGCCCACTTCTGTTAAATCTGGATCTAAAGCATTGGCTTTTTGGTAAGCCTCACGAGCTTTTTGGAGTTCTCCTAAATGTTCGTAGGCAGTGCCTAAGTTATTGTAACCGTGTGCATCTTCTTGAACTTCCAAAGAGGCTTTGTAGTCCTGAATAGCCATGTTGTAGTTAGTCAAGTATTGATGTACTACACCTCTGCTGTTCAACGTAGCTGCGTCTTTTGGGCTTATCCTCAATATAGTATTAAAATCACTCAAGGCTCGTGCATAATTACCCATGTTGGTATAGCACCAACCCCTTTGATAATAGGCATCTATTAAAGTGCTATTCAATTGGATAGCCTGAGTAAAACACCGAATGGCTGCCTCTGTATCTTGAGTACTCCGAGCCGAAACTCCTGCCCTGTACCACTCTTGAGCAGTTGTCTGAGCAAAAGTTTTTGATACACTAAAAAGCAAATAAATAATAAGAATAAACTTGTGCATAGTTTATCTGTAAATGATTGGTAGTAAAAAAAGTTAAGTTGTTGTTTGATGATAATATAGTTCACATTGTACTTTTATCAAGTCGTATTACTTCTTAAAGTACATTCGTTGACTACAAAAAGCTAATCACAAAAGAAATGAAACGGCTTAAATTTACAAAACAATATTCATTTTTGTAGAGATGAAATGGAAAAAAATAATATTTTTGTAAAATATCTTACATGATAAATGATTTTTGACCTTGCTTCAACCACTTTTACACATCTTACCTTGTGTACTGCCACAAGACATCACTTGATAAACTGTAAGTCTATATATTGCGTTTATAGTATTAATAAAAAGGTAACGTAAATGGCTTATATTAGTTTTGTTGCATCATTTCTACTTCTTTTAGGCAATTATCTTATTTTATTGAGTCCTATGTATTTGTCATGGTTCGTATGGTGTAATATTCTATTGGCTTTTTATGCACCACCCACTAAAGAGTTGTTGGTACGCAACAATCAATGTTCGCAAGAATTTAAGTTTTTTTTCAAAGCAAAATACCAGCCTATTTTTTGGATTGGAGAAATCCGTTATGGCGAATGTGGCGAAACCCAGCTGCTACAGATAGCCCAACTGCCCAACTCTAAGACGTTTGTTGCAACAAGTTTAGAAGTAGAAAAGTTTGGCGACTGGGCATGGATAGAGCAAGGAAAACGGACAATTAAGAGGGAAAAACACATAGAAATGGAGTACACAGGGCATGATTTTCGGTTTGAGGAGCAAGGCTATGTTGTAAAAGCACCCGAACTTACGCCACATTTAGAATTAGAAAGAAAAAATTTTGTTGCCAATGCTTGTGCAAGTAGTTGGAACAAATATAAAGGCGAAAAAGGCATTGTTTTGCCTGTTTGTAAAGGGTTCACGCCTAAGCTGTTGTATGCCTATCAAGATGGTTTGTACTATAATTATCAAATAGACAGGGTATTTATGTTTCCAGAAAGTAATCATTTATTGGTTTTTACGAAGAGCCTCATGTCTTGTGATACGCAACAAACTATGCACGGTTTTATGTTGTTATCTTTCAAACCTAATTAATTTTCTTCCTCAAAAATCTAATTCGGGGTAGCCATTACTTCTTTGGCTGCCCTCATACCCGACCAATACGCCCCATGCACATAAGAATAGTCGTGTAAAATGGTGGCTTCTCCTGCAAAAAAGATACGCCCAAACGGTGCTGCCAAGTCCAAGATAGATTGGTAATTTACTCCCACAGGCAAATACAAATAAGAGCCGTAACTGTGTGGGTCTTGCCCCCAACGCGTAATTTTATAAGTCAAAATATCGTCTTTTTGTAAGAACGGCAAGGCTTTTTGTAGCTGTTCGAGGGCATGATGTAAAATTAAATCATCATGTAAGTTTTCCATTTTCAAAGCCTCCGCACCTGCAACATAAGCCGTCAGCGTATTGCTTGTTGCGTCTAAATGACTGTGATTATGCCAAAAACTAATTTTAAATAAGTCTGTGGTAATGGGGACATTCACTATGACTTCGTAATTACTTTGCCACTTCTTT
The DNA here is from genome assembly GCA_947457925.1 of Cytophagales bacterium. GTDB lineage: Bacteria > Bacteroidota > Bacteroidia > Cytophagales > Thermoflexibacteraceae > JAAFKA01. The sequence continues at coordinate 12,320 of CANGYA010000052.1, forward strand.
TCTTTGAATACAATCACAATTTTGTCTAATACGCCTTGTTGTAAGTTTTGAATAGCTTGTTTTTTTGCTGGGGGCAAACTAGGTGTAAATTGTACTTTTTCTTTTTGTAAAACGCCCAAAGGCAAGGTACAAATGACAAAATCTGCCGTATAACTGCTTTTATTTGTTTGTACAGTTACCACAGAGTTTTGTGTGATACTTTGTACTTCTTCTCCTAAAATAATTTGTGTATTTTCTGCTAAATGATTTACAATAGCCTGATAGCCATTGACTAACCAATAATCTTTGCCTACTAACTCACTATTATCATCTAAAACACTTTGCAAAGAAATTTTATCTAACTCTGTGGCATAGTAACTTTCATACAATAAATTGAATAATTCCCAATCTTTTGTATGTGCTAATTGCGTCTTTAATTGCTCAAAATCTGTATTTTCTTTTGATAATTTTTCTAAGATACTTGTGATACCTTTTTGTAATGAAATATCTTGGGACAAAGGAGCTAAGTATCTTTCTATCATTTCTCTTTCTTTACACAAATAGAGTTGTTGTAGGACAGCATAAAATTTTTTGGCATTGATACGTTTTCCTTTTTCATCTACCACTTTGTAACGGCTGAAGGGCGAAAGTTTAGTAACAAGCCCCAACTGCTGGGCTAATTGGTAAATGGGGTGCTTTTTATTGGCAAAATGAATCCATGCAGCCCCCAAGTCGCTGCTGTGTGTCGCCAGATTTTCTGTCCAAATTCTCCCACCTATACGGTTACGAGCCTCCAAAATATTTACCTCATAACCATTTAGCCGAAGATGGCGTGCAGCAGCCAAGCCCGAAATTCCTGCACCAATTACTAAAACAGTACGTTTTATTGTAGTCATTTTATGAATGATGTTATAGCATAAAAAACATTGTGATAGTAAATAGGTAGTGTCGTTTATCACTCCTATTTTTTTTCTATCACAACCCCTTACAAACAATTTTGGTGCAGAAAGCCGATATTCTATCAATTATTTGCTTATCAACTTCGCTACCACCTTCGGGAAATGCTCATGTTCTAATGCCTGCACTTTTTGGGCTATCATTGCTGGCGTATCTGTGGGAGCTACGGCACAAGTAGCTTGCAAAATCACTTCGCCCTCGTCATATTTTTCGTTTACATAGTGAATGGTAATGCCTGTAGTTGTTTCTTGAGCTTGTTTTACGGCTTCGTGTACCTTCATGCCATACATACCTTTGCCCCCAAATTTTGGCAATAAAGCAGGGTGAATATTGATGATTTTGTTGGGATACTCTTGCACAATGTCTGTGGGCATGAGCCAAAGAAAACCCGCCAAAACAATAAAATCTACGGATTGGTCGGCTAAAAAAGCCTTTACTTTGCCGTTTTCATAAAAATCTTTGCGGTTAAACGTCAATGTAGGAATATTCAGAGCTTGCACTTTGGGAAGTACAGGGGCATCTTCTTTGTTAGATAGCACCACAAAAGATACAGACGGCACTGTGCGGAAATGTTCTATGATTTTGAGGGCATTAGAACCTGTACCAGAGGCAAATAAAGCTATTTTCATAGATAAAGAATAGATTTGAGTATATGATACAATATTTATGACCTCACCCCCAACCCCTCTCCATTTGGAGAGGGGGCTTTTTTTGACCTTTTTAGGTCAAGATTAATACAAAATCTCCCCTCTCCAAATGGAGAGGGGTCGGGGGTGAGGTTATTTTTTACAGAACAAATCAACCCTAATTTACATGGTTGGCTTGAAAACTAATTTATCAACAAAAATAGCATTTCGTTACGTCCAAATTGATAAATTATTGGTTATTTTGGGCAAAATTTCGTACTGTGGAAACTCTTTTTAGCAACTTTATTGCCGAACACCAGCTTTTTACACCGCAAAATAGTTTGTTGGTGGCTGTGAGTGGTGGTATAGACTCTATGGTCTTGGCTCATTTGTTACACCAAACGGGCTACCGTTTTTCTTTAGCCCATGTCAATTTTGGTTTGCGAGGAGATGAGTCGGAGGGAGATGAACAATTTGTGCTACAAACTGCCGAAAAATACAGAGTGGCGTGTTTTACCAAATACCTCAATGCCCAATGGACAGCCGAAAAAGAGCAAATTTCTATACAAATGGCAGCCCGAAAGTTGCGTTACGAATGGTTTTTGTCTTTGCTAAAACAATACGGCTACCAATATGTACTAACGGCACACCATCAAAATGATGTCTTGGAAACGGTGCTATACAATTTGGTGCGGGGTACAGGCATTGCAGGTTTGCATGGTATTCAACCGAAACAAAACCACTTGGTAAGACCTTTATTGTTTGCTACAAAAAAAGAGATTTTGCAGTACGCCCAAGCACAAAATTTGGCTTGGCGAGAAGACAGTTCTAACAAAAGTTCTAAGTACCACCGCAACTTACTAAGAAACGAGGTCATTCCTTTGCTCAAAAAAATTAACCCAACCATAGAAGCTACTTTGCAACAAACCGTAGAAAAAGTAGCTGCCGTAGAACGAATTTTTGAGGAACAAATCACTTTATTAGCCCAAAAAGTAACGACACAACAAGACGACATTATTTATATAGACATTGCCTTGTTGAACAGCGAAAAAGAGTTGTTAATCAAACTATTCTATTTGCTCAAACCCTATAATTTTAATTATACTCAAACCCAACAAATCATAGAAACACTGTACCGTCCCGCAGGCAGGTTGTTTGAGTCCGATACGCATACATTGGTAAAAGACCGTACTCACTTGGTCATTTCGCCACGTATGATTACAGATTTTACGCCTTTGCAAGTTTCAAAAACTATGAATATTGCGTATAATCAACAGTTGTCTTTGCATATCCAACAGTTTACGAAACCTGCGGAGTATGAAATAGAAAAAAGTGCTTCGGTGGCGTGTATAGACAAACAAAAGTTGGTATTTCCGTTGGTAGCACGTACTTGGCGACAAGGCGACAAGTTTCAGCCTTTGGGCATGAAAGGCATGAAAAAAATTAGTGATTTTTTGATAGATAAAAAAATTCCTTTGAACCTCAAAGAAAAAATTTGGGTACTCTGCAATGGCAATGGCGAAATTATTTGGGTCATTGGGCATCGGATAGACGACAGGTACAAAGTAAGCCCCAAAACTACAGAAGTATATAGAGTGGCTTTGCAGCCGTATTAGCTCCGTTTTGGAGTAAACAAAAAATAACTAATCATTAACTATTTTTTTGCAATCTTTACAGCCGTTTTCCGTAAAAAAGAGCATACTATTTGTTTACTTTGTATAAAATACATTAAGTTGTTTATCGTTTATCATAGGTCTATATTAAAACTTAAATCCTTATGCGGTACATAGTTTTTACCATAATTTTATTCTTTGTGCATTGCTTAAATGCCCAACAATACACTTTTAGGCAGCTTACCCAAGAGCCTGTAAAGAAAACCAAAACGCCACAAATTGCTCCTATTCCCAAAGATTGGGGAGATACTTCGGTTACGACCTATTCGGGAGGCTCCATAGAAATATTGCACTATTTCGTGAATGGAGACCAATACGACAATATTTTTAACCCCAACCCTACAGGTTTATACCTTAACGGGCAGCCATTTACGTATTTTTGCGATACAGAAAAAGAGTATCGTCAAAGTGTATCTATGCCTGCGGAAATTTTTGAATTTTCTTATACAGGACGTAACTATGTATTAGTCATGTCTTTAAGAGAAAGTAATACAGAAAGTAAATACAAATGCTACAATCTCTTTGATATTACCAACCCCAAAAAGATTTTTCAAACGTCTTTCCCTTCTGTTCATACAGGCGAAGATGCCTTCGGAGATTTCAACTTCGATAACGTCATGGATTTTTTGGTGGTAGTGGTAAAAAAACCTGAAACATTTGTAAAGAAAATAGCTGGTGCTTATACGATATATGCCTACACATTCACTCCTGAAGGCGTAACCAAACAACTCATGGGTGCGGATAATGGTGAACCCGCCTATATTTTTGGCAAAGGAGATGATAACATGGAAAAATTTGTCGTTTTACAACATGATTGGTTCATTCCACTAAAAGACTCATCGGGTGTTGCTTTAACCAAAAATAATATTTACAAGCCTTACCGTCCCTTTGAAGTAAAAGATGATGCTATTTATGACGAGAATGGCGTAAAAAGAGAAAAGAAAAAATACAGTATCTTGTTGGGTATGTATGATGATGACGGTGGAGCAAAAGAATTAGTGTCTGAACTTAAAACTAAAAAAGTAGGTGTAAATGGTCATGGTTTTGATACTTTCATTATGTTTGACCAATACGGGCCTTCGGGTATCAAGTGGTTGGTGTTGGTAGGTAACTATATGACCAAAGTACAAGCCCAAAAAGCCTTAGACATTTTGAAACAACATGGCTACACAGACGCAAAAATAAGAGATTTGACTGCTCAATATTAAAAATAAAGCCCTAAGAAATATCTTAGGGCTTTATTTTTACTTTCTATACCTTTACATTGCCAAAAACTGGCAATTTCCTTTTTGGCAGTCAAACTGTGTGGTTTTATTGGTATTTAACAAGTACCGAATATTTTTAAGCCTTTCCTTTTCTCTATTCGATAACGTTACTGTGGTTAAGATTTGCTCCAGTTCATCTAAAACTTCTTCTTTGGCGTAATAATAGTTATTAGCTACTTTAGGCGTAGTTTCTATCCAAAGTTGCTCCACTTCGGGCAAAAACACTGTAGTTTGTTTGGCTTTTTCTAAGGTTTTAAGGGTTTTTACGTGCTTGCCACTGCCCAAAATATCTGCATTACAAGACTCACAACCCATCTTGGCTACCCATGTAGCATTGGGCTGCATGATAACCTTATCAAGTTGTTTCTCTTGTTGGTATGCTACCAAAAGGGCATCAAAAAAGAGGTTATCATCTATTTCAGGCGTAATTTCTGCCTTATCTCTTAGTGGGTTAATGACTATATACGTTTCAGCCTCACAGTCCGCACACACTGTTTCTACGGTGATGTAGGGTATATAATCTGAAATCCAACGCCATTTATTCACCATATTCTCTGTGTTGGAGGCTTCGGGGTCATATTTTTTCACCTTTTTATTAATCAAACTTACTAAGTCTGGTAAGGTTTGGCGGTAGAAGTTGGCTAAATCTTTGGCATTTTTTATTTGTTTAAACTCTGTTTCTACATTTTTGAGCATAGTTAGTTGCTCTTCTGTAAAATATACAGTTAACTGTTCTTGGAAGTCTTGTTGACCACGCCCAGCAGTTGGCGGCGGAGTAGTTTTACCAAACTTTTCTATGGTATGAGTAAATTCGGCTGTTGTGTTTGAGCTGTTTGCTTCTGTAGGGGTGTTTTGTTGGCACGCCATACTCCCCAAAAGCAAACACCAAAGCCCTATATATGCAATGGGTTTCATAGAAGTTGTTGTTTGAGTTGGTTACTTTGATTAGAAATGGTAAGTAAGATAACGGAAAAAATATAACAATGTTCTGTTTTGTCCTAATTTTTGATACAAAACTATTATTCAACTTTTAGTTTTTTTTTTCGTAAATATAAGCATGGAAAAAAATTACGAAACAGATTTTAGTAGTGAATACTACTTTCAAACATCGAGAAGTGGTGGGGCAGGTGGGCAAAATGTAAATAAGGTAGCCACTAAAGTAGCCCTAATATGGCACATACCTACTTCACAGCTCATAGACGAAGAGGCTAAGAGTTTAATAATGAACAAATTAGCTACTTGGATAAACCAAGAAGGCTATTTGCAAATTGTGGCACAAGAAGAACGTAGCCAATTAGCCAACAAAGAAATAGCTGTTAAAAAATTTTATGCTTTGCTCAAAAAGTGTTTTACTAAGCCCAAAGTGCGTAAACCTACTAAAATACCAAAAGCTGTAGTAGCACACCGCAAAGAAGGTAAACGCAAAAAAGCCGAGAAAAAAAGCAACAGAAAGAAAGTAGATTGGTAGAAAAATTGGTGTTCAAAAAACGAAATGCAAAAAAGGCAAATAAACTACTTTATTTGCCTTTTTTGTTTGATTAAAATTTAAACTTACAGATGTAAGATTATCAAAAAAAATTGAAAAAAAATATTTAGTATGCTTGCATAGTAAATATTTTCATTTTACCTTTGTAGCAACAATTAGAACATACTTTTACATCACAATACCAACCTATAACCAACACCAATAAATGAAAAATTTTGCTACCTTTTCATTCCTCACATTAGCCACTTTAGGCTTAGTAAGTTGCCAAAAAGAAGAAGTTTTGCAAGAAAAAGCTACTCCTCTTACACAGCAATCCACAACAATAGATATTTACAAAGGCGGACAAGAGCCAACTCTTACGTCTTCTGCCAATTTTGATAAAAACCAAGACCAAACAGCTAATACAAGTTTTAGAGTATTGGTCAATGGCGGTATTTTGGGCTTTGGCGTAGCTGCTTATCAAGCTGCCTACAATACCAACAATACTTTGTTTGCACAATCAGCTACTTTATTGAGCCGTTTGCGTTACAATGTGTCTTGGAACTCTACTACACAAACTCTTACAGCCTTCCGTACTACTAACGCAGGAGCAAGTTCTATTGTCTTGCGTGCTAATAGTAATGTAGCCACTATCAACGGTGCAAATGTAACCATGCCTGCTGCGGCAGTCATGCGAAATGGCGTATTGATGTCGCCTGCACGTTTCTTGGCAGATAACGGCGGAGCATCTATTATAGAATGGGACGCAGATTCTGGTTCATTGCAAGTTTATTTTTACGAAGAATTAGATTATGGTATTTACTTCTACGGTAGCCAAGCTAATAGCAGCACAGATGCCGTAGGTTGCCAAAAATATATACCGGGACAACCCAACGCCTTTTTTGACCCTTCAAAACCTACTATTATCTATACACATGGTTGGCAGAGAGAAGCTGTATTTTTGTTGAAAAGACGTGAAGGGTTCTTGTTAAATGAAGTGGGTACGTATGAAAATACGCAAAATGTTTGGAGACAACAAGGCTGGAATGTAGCTATTTTCCATTGGGTACAATTAGCAGATGACGACTGGGGTGTGATGCCAAGAGATACAGAAAAGAAAATTTATGATGCCAATTCTTCGGGTATAGGTATGCGTTGGAAACGTACCAACGGTTCTTGGGGAACTATTGGCGGTAATCCAAGTTTGAATGTAACGCAACTATATGCACAAGAATACAACAAAGTAATGGCAGCCTTGTCTTCTACTGCCGAAGTACGATTGATGGGCAACTCTTTGGGTGGTAATTTAACAATGTCTTTGTTAAGACAATTACACTTAAATAATAACCGTATTCCTGCAAGAGCTACCCTAATAGACCCTTATTGGGACTTGAATCTTTCAAGGTCTGAAATTTCTTTGCCAACTGGTTTCTCTAATACAAAAGCCGTAGCTGCATGGTCTGGTATGACAATGAAAAATAGAGGGGTGGCGTTGGAGTATTTCTACACAAGTTTGTTGGCTGGCGGTACAGGCGGTAACGAAGAATTGTCTAAATATACAGCTTTCGTGCAGTTTTGGGTAGATTATTCACTCAACCCAATCACTAAACACACTGCCCCTGTGCAACAATATATGTGGTCAAGAGCCTTTGCAGCACCAAGAGAATTTAAAGATGGCGGTTTGTTCTCTGGTTTACAACCAACAGGCAACGTGGCAGCTTCTGCAACTACTTCTAATGTACGTATCCGCCAAATGATGGTAGAAGACAAATATTGGAAGCACATTAACGGTAGAGCTACACCAACACCAGCAGACGATACGTATGAATTGAAAGAAGGTTTGTGGTTTAGCAAATTTACCTTTGAGCAACAAAAGCAAGAGGATAATAAGCAACAACAATAAAACATTGAATACTTACAACTAAGTTTGATAAAAAAGGTAGGTTTCGTTTAATGCGAAGCCTACCTTTTTTTATTCAACTCCCTATGGTTTAAATAGCTGTTGTATCTCTCGCAGCACCGCAATAATCCGTTGGGCATCTTCTATTTTTGTGGAGTTTAAAGAGTTATTAATCACGTATTCAGTGCCTTGTAAAATCGCAAAATACCAATACCTGCCTTGCACATAACAGCCATACACAGGTTTTCCGTCATTATTGCGGACTTGAGCAATTAACATTCCGCCTAACATTTGCCCGATAGGGTCGCCTGAATATTTTTTTTCTCTTTTGTATTCATGAAGGAAAAAATAGGGTGTTTCTATCAAATCTCCAATACCTTTTGATACCAACATATCGGCTTCGGTTTTAATCAAAAAATCTCCCTTTTCTGCCTCTATTTCTCTGTTGTAATACACCTTAAAAGGGTTTTTAAATCTTACAATTAGCATAATGACACTAATAAAGTGCATTTTTAGTTCTTCCTCATTCCAATAGTCTGTATTTTCTATGAGGTCTTGGCGGGCAGCTTCCAAAAAATACATTTCGGCATCTGTCAATTCACAATTAGCCGACAACCAAGTAGGCTTGTAGGGCTAAAAATACGTTGTAAACCAAAAGTACGAGCCAATAAAGGTTCGGACAACTCAATAGCTGGTTTAGGTGGGGTAGTAACTTTTTTGCTCTTTGCCATAGTAGTAATTGCATTATAAGCAAAGTTACAATTTTTTAAGCATAGCACAGTGAAAACCTACTACAAAAAAGCATTACAGCAACACCTTATATAACTACAAAAAAGAAAAGCCACCTTCAAAGAAAGCAGCCTTTCGATACTCACACATATTGCAGATATGTATTCAAACATCTGCTATACACTCACAAAATTCTTCAACAAACTTACAATATCCGAAAAGGACGTATAGTTATAAATTTTCTCAAATGTCAATGCTATATTTTGCTTGTTCCGCCACTTTGTAGGCTCATATTTTAGCAAATCTTCGGCATCTATGACTGCCATTTTTTGGTTTTTCAAGACTAAGACAATTTGGTTGCGGTACTCTGGCACAAAACGCACATGAATAGGCGTAGTCAAATCTTTTTGGGTAAATTTATAGACTACCGTACTTCTTGCTCCTGTTACCCAGTAAATTTTCACAGCCTCCTCGTCATTGCTTGTTGTTTTTAATGTTTCATTCAGTTCGTCAAGTGCTGTTGTTTTAAATTTTACTGCCACTTCTACCGAATTTTGAGCCTCCCAAGGCTTGTCCCAGTTGTAAATCCCGAAATTGCTTACCGTAAAACTCCGCAAAATATTGGCTTCTGTGGCTCTGCGTGTCATTTCTTCTGCCCGTTTTTCCTCCATTTTTTGGCTGTATTGGGCTATCATGTCCGTAATTTTGCGGGCTTGACTTGCTAATGCAGGATTATCTTTGATATTTACGCCTACAGTGTCCTCTGCCTCCAAAATAATTTCGGTAATGAAACTTAATTTGCCTTCTTTTTCTTTCAACTCACTTAGACGTTGTGGACGCACAGATACCGCCATTTCGTATAAATTAGAGGTACTTGTTTTTTTACGCCACAGATACACCGCATCATTTTTGAACAATTCTTTGTTTTTAGGATTATTGCCTACTGTCAAAATATAATTGTTATCGGGCGAAAACTGCGACATCTCTACAGGCGTACTATGTTCTCTCAAATTAGACAATAAACGGTAGTTATCTTTGGCACTCCACACCTTAGCCACTTTGTCTTTGCCCAATGTAACTAAATACTGTTTGTCTGGCGAAAAATAAGCCCCTGTAATGGTGTTGGCGTGTCCTTTGATAATAGCCACTTGTTTGCCGTCTTGGTATAAATGCCCCCAATGAGTAGTACGGTTTACCAACAATGTGTTTTGCAAAGCCACTGCCCTGTCCAATAGTTCTTGTTCCGACAAATTCAGTGTATCATTCAAATTGAAACGCAAATCCCTATTTCCTATTGTCGTACTAAAAAACGGAGGCGTAAAATTAGGGTTGATAGTAATTTCTCCTCTTAATTTGGGCGTTGTGTAGGCAATAGCCACATCTTTTTGCAATAAATTGCCTTGCAAATCCCAAACCCTCATTTTACCGTTAATCAATGCCACCACCTTAGTTCCGTTTTCTGCAAAGAAACCCATGTCTATAAAGTCGGGGTTATGCCCCATGTATTGTATTTGTTCGCCTTTTTTTGCGTCCCAAAGGTGCAAAGACCCACCTGCCACAGTCAAAATATGCTTCCCATCTGGCGAAAAATATGCTTGTTTCACAATATCTGCATGCCCTTCCAACTTCAATATTTCTTTTCCATTCAAGTCCCAAATTTTACAAATGCCTCCTGCTGCGGTCAAAATGTTTTTACCGTCTGGCGAAAAAACAGCCACTGTTACCGCACCCGGGTGTCCACCCAATGCCTTTGGCAAGTAGTGTTTTTGCGACAATTCGAGATGCTCCCATTTTTCATCAAGCACCCAACTATTCATCGGGATATTTGGGTTCAGACGGTTAATACGCCCTGCAAATTCCCATTTTATTGCCGAAAAAGGCTTTAATTCAGGTAATTTATCCGTAGCAAAACGCAAACGGAACAAATTATCGGCATTTACTTTGCGTTTAGGTTGTACGGTTTGCGGAACGGTGGCTGCCATTTCCTCCATTTTAGCTTGTTCCGTCTTAATTTGATTGTCCAAAACAGCACTGTACGCCTTTACTGCCGAATCTATTTTTTCAAACTTTACAGAGTTGTCAATAGCTGAATTTGTACCTACATACCGCCAAAAAGGTTTCACAGTGTATTCTGTAGTGTCTATACTTTGGGCTTGTACTGTAGGGAAAAATGTTTGTTGGGCTGCTGCCAAACGGTTTTGTTGTTGTTTGTTGGTTTCATCTAAATAATAGAAATTAAAACCTTCTTGCTCCACAAAACTCGCCATGTCCACTTCTACAGACTTGCCGTTGGCTATAAACACAGGATTTGTTCCCTTAAAACCTCGCATTTCAAACATACCTGCCGACTCAAATTGGTGTGTAACACCGCCAGAGTCGTAGGTCATCGGGATACCACTTGCCATAATAGCTGCTCCCGAATGAAATTCTCTGTATTGTAGGCGGACTTTGCCCTTGATAGGCTGGTTGTTTTTGTCCACAAATGTATTTTTGCCTACACGAATACGAGTACCATTAGCTAAGGCAAGTTCGCCACCTGCTTCTGCATCTACCTCAAAACTGTTGTAAGGTACATCTGCCCCCTCAAAAGTGGGTTGCACTGCCGAAGTTTTGCGGATAGCTGCCAAAATTTTTTGCTCCTCACTTTCGCTGTTTTCTACCAATAACCACGTACCAACGCCCAAAGCCATTAGTACAGAGGCAGCCGTTGCCCATCTTCTCATACCGTTTTTTCCTGTCAAATCCATGAATATTGAGCCGTCTGCTACTTGCCACCAAAAGCCCTTGCGTTTTTTGTCGAGGTCGTGTTGGATACGTTCCCAGACTTCCAATTTATTGGGTACTTTTCGGTTCGGTAGTTTATCTATAGCTTTGCGTAAATCTTTCTCGTCCATAGTGTAATCATAATTTTTTGCTTTGTTTACTATAAAGGGTATGCAAGTAGAAAAAAGGTTGTATGAGGTTGAAATTTTTTTTAAGTTTTTTTGAAAGACTCGTACTACAAAAGTTTTACGGGTTGTGGTAAAAAATGTATGATACTTTTTTTAACAATAATTGTAATTTTTAC